>NZ_JBQENN010000023.1:49070-109087 GCF_052044625.1 Pseudomonas sp. 22515 | reverse complement strand
GCAGCCCTTTCGCGACGCAAGGCCGCTCCCACACGGATCGCGCCAGCTTTCAGAAATTGAGCAAGACAGTTGCTCCCACAGGGTTGAGCCTGCGGGAGCGGTGTCGCTTACTCAGCTAATTTGTAAGCGATGATGTAATCGCCCATCTTGGTGCCCAGTGAGCCATGGCCGCCGGCAGTCACCAGCACGTACTGCTTGCCGTCCTTGCCGGTGTAGCTCATCGGCGTAGCCTGGCCACCCGCTGGCAGGCGTGCCTTCCACAATTCCTTGCCGTTGTTCACGTCATAGGCGCGCAGGTACTGGTCGAGCGTGCCGCTGAGGAAACCGACGCCACCGGCGGTGACGATCGAGCCACCCATGCTCGGCACGCCAACCGGCAGGCCGATCGGCACAGGAGTGCTGTCCCGGGTGGTGCCGTTCTTGTGTTTCCACACCACCTTGTTGGTGAACAGGTCGATGGCGGCGACGTAGCCCCAGGCGGGTGCCTGGCACGGTACGCCGAGCGGCGACATGAACGGGTGCATGGTCACTGCATACGGTGCACCGGTGTTCGGCTGCACGCCGCTGGTCTCGCTTTCGCGCTTGCTGCCTTCGGCAACCTGCTCACGCGGGACCATCTTCGACACGAACGCCATGTAGTTGGGCGAAGTGAACAGCAACTGGCGCACCGGGTCGACCGACACGCTGCCCCAGTTGAATACACCGACGTTGCCGGGGTAGACCAACGAACCTTGTTCGGATGGCGGGGTGTACTGGCCTTCGTAGCGCAGCTCGCGGAACTGGATGCGGCACAGCATCTGGTCGAAAGGCGTGGCGCCCCACATGGCCTGTTCGGTCAGCTCTGGGCCGAGCAGGTTGAGGTCGGAACGAGCCTGGGTTGGCGAGGTGTGGTCGCCTTCCACTGCGCCTTGTGGGGTGGGGATCTCGCGGATCGGCACGATTGGCGTACCGTCGCGGCGGTCGAGCACGTACAGGCTGCCTTGCTTGGTCGGTACGATGATCGCCGGTTTCACGCCATCGTCGGTTTTCAGGTGTACCAGGGTCGGCTGGCTGCCGACGTCCATGTCCCACAGGTCGTGATGGGTGAACTGATAGTTCCAGCGTGCCTTGCCGGTGGCCAGGTCAAGGGCGACCACGCCGGCACTGTACTTCTCGGCGCCTGGGGTGCGGTCGGCGCCCCACTGGTCCGGGGTCTGGTTGCCCAGCGGCAGGTAGATCATGCCAAGGTCTTCGTCGACGCTGGCGATTGACCACATGTTGGCCGAGTTGCGGCTATACATTTTGCCGGCAGCCAATGGCTTGGTGTCGTCCGGGTTGTTGCTGTCCCAGTTCCACACCAGGTGGCCGTCGTGCACGTCGTAGGCGCGGATCACCCCGGACGGCTCATTGGTCGACTCGTTGTCGGTGACGTGGCCACCGATGATCACCAGGTCACGGGTAATGGCAGCAGGCGAGGTGGAGTAATAGCCGCCGGCGGTGAACGGGCCAATGCCGGTGGTGAGGTCGATCACGCCCTGGTTGGCGAAACCTTCGCAAACCTTGCCGTTGTCGGCGTTGATGGCGATCAGGCGGGCATCTGCAGTCGGCAGGTAGAGACGACGCGGGCAGGCTTGGGCCACCGCCTGGCCTGCGTCGGTAATTTTCGGCGCCGGGCTGCCGTCGCGGCTGACGTAGCGGTTTTCGTCATAGTACGAGACGCCACGGCACGTCATGTGGGCAAAGCCTTTGAAGGTGCCGGTCGGGCTCTTGACCTGCGGGTCGTAGCGCCAGATTTCCGCGCCAGTGTCCGGGTCCAGCGCCAGCAGGCGGCTGTGCGCGGTGCAGGCGTACAGCATGCCGTTGACCTTCAGCGGGGTGTTCTGGTTGGTCAGCTCCACCGGGTCGTTTTCGGTCGGCAGATCACCGGTGCGAATGCGCCAGGCCTCTTCCAGGCGGTAGGCGTTCTGCGGGGTGATCTGGTGCAGCGGCGAGTAGCGGTCGCCATGCTCGGTACGGCCGTAAGCCTGCCATTCGCCGTCGGGCATGGCCGGTGCGGCACTGGCCATTTCGCTGCTGTCGCGGCCCAGTTCGCCGAACACTTCACCGGGATGGGTGAACTGGCTGCCCAGCGCGCAAGCGCCCGAAGCGACCACTGCCAGGCCGAGCAGTGCAGTATTGGCTTTGCTGGCCGGGCCGATCAGCGGGCGACGTGCCCACGGTAGCAGCAGCACCACGCCGATGGCGAACCAGATGGCCAGACGGGGCACCAGTTGCCACCAGTCCAGGCCCACTTCGAGCAGGGCCCAAACGGTGCTGCCCAGCAGCACCAGGCCATACAGGCCCAGGGCGATCTGGCGTTGGGCCAGCAGCAGGATGCCCGAAAGGGCAAAGCCGATACCGGCGATCAGGTAGTACAGCGATCCGCCCAGCTGGCTCAGCTTGATACCGCCGGCCAGCAGGGCCAGGCCCATCAGCAACAGCAGCGCGCCAATCAGGCGCGGTAGCCAGCGGCTTCCTTGGTTCGCACCTTCAGTGCTCATCGTAGGTTCTCCGTCAGGTCAAAAAAGGGGTTAGAAACTGCTCTGGATCTTCAGGCCACCGATCAGGGCGCCATCCACCTGCGACACCCCGCCCGGGTGGCGGATGTACTGCAGGTTGGGGCGTACCGTGAGCCAGTCGGCCAAATGGATGCCGTAGTACAGCTCGGCGCTGTACTCGGTGTCCTGCACGGGCAGGAAGCCTGGGTTGTCGTAGTCGTAGAGGCCGGCGGCCTGGTTGGCCAGGCGGGCGTTCTTGCGATAGGCAGGGTTGACGTGCACGCGGGCCAGGGCGAAACCGATGTCGTCCTTGGCGCGGGCATCGAAGGGCCCTTTGAATACCAGTCCTGCCTGCACATAGTTGTCGATGGCATTGGTCTTCTTGTCATGCACGGTGGCGTTGGCGAAAACGCTCAAGCCGCGTGACTGGTCGGACGCCAGCGAGGTGACCTGCTGCTGGGCGCCAATCCACAAGCCGTGCTTGCTCGAGCTGCTGCGGTAGGCGGCGCCGCTGATGGCGGCCGGCTCACCGTTGCTGTCCTTGAGAACATCTTGTGCTTTGGCATTACTGTAGTAGTAGCCGGCGCGATATTCCCCTTTCAGGCCTTGGATACGTGGGGTCCATACCAGTTCGAACGGCATTACCGCACCTTGGGTGCCGCTGCCGCTGAGCTTGAAACCATTGCCAGATTCAAGGTTGGAAGGGTTCTGCTCGAAGACGCCGACCTGTGCGTACAGCTCAGAGGTAAGGTTGTAGCGCACGCGCAGGGCCCACTGGCTGACTGGCCAGTTGTACCAGATGCCACCTACCCAGTTGCCCACCTGCGAGCCGCAGAAGGCCAGGTTCTGGAAGTCGCAAGGGAAGCTGTTGAAGTCCTCGCCTTCACCGAAGCGGCCGAATTTCACATCCAGCGCACCGTCGAAGTACTTCTGCTTGATCCACATCTGCGTCAACCGCCAGGTTTCGCCGCGGCCCCAGACTTCCTGGGCGGAGGTGAAGCCGCCGACACGCGGGTCGTTGATGCGGTCGTTGCTGATGTTGTCGCCGTGACGCTCGGTGACGGTCAGCTGGAGTTCGGTGTCGTGCCAGCCGAGGATCTTGTCCAGGTCCAGGTGGCTGCCAAAGGTGAACTGGTCGCTGTAGCGCGCGGTGCGGTCGTGGTCGTAGCCGCCGTGCAGGTTGCTGCCCATCTCGCCGGTGTAGCCAAGGGTAAAGTCGTAGCCCTTTTCCAGCAGTTCGCTGCGGGTTCCACCCCAGTCGCCGAGCATCCACGGGGAGTCGCTGGCGAACATTTCGCTGGCGCTGGCGGGGGTTGCCAAGGCACTGAGGGCGAGGCCGATGTAACAGGTTTTAGGCAGTTGGAACATGAGATAGCGCTATCTTTTGATTATTGAAAAAACGGCAAGCGCATCGAAGGGCGAGCCCCTCAATGGATATGGCGACAAGGTTGTTCGATGAAGCGTTTCAGCTTGCGGCGGGGAGGATATAGGGGAAGTTGTAAGAAAAAAAGACAAATTGTCGCAGAGGATTGTTGTTGAACGGGCAACAGTCGTCATTAATCGAGGCAGGTGTAGGAGCGGGTTCACCCGCGAATGCGCCGGTTGACCTACCATCGTCTTCGCGGGTGAACCCGTTCCTACACCGATCTTCGTCGCTTGTGGTTCAGAAGGTGGTACGCAACCCGACTTCCACACTGCGCCCCGGCGCCGGTGCGATATCGCGCAGGATCGAACTGGCGTAGCGCACGGTCTGGTCGGTGAGGTTTTCGCCGCGTACAAACGCCAGCCACTGGCTCTGGCCAATGTCGAAGCGGTAGCCAACGCTGGCCCCCAAGGTGGTGTAGCCATCGGTGCCGGTTTCGTTGGCGGGTTTGCGGTGCTGCGACGCAGCGTGCTGCACGTCTACTCGCGCCTGCCAGCGGTCCAGTTCCCAGACCAGGCCGCTGTTCAGGCGCAGCGGGGCGATGCGGGGCAGTGGCTCGCCGCTGTCCAGGTTTTTGGCCCGGGTGTAGTCACCGGACAACTCCAGCGCAAAGCTGCCGTAACGGTTCTCGGCCAACTGCCAGCGGTCCTGGGCCTCGATGCCGTAGAAGCGCGCCCGCACGCCTTGGTACTGGTATTCCGGGAAGCCGTCGTCATGATCGTGGTCGTGGTCATCCTCGTCATGGTCGTGATCATGCCCGCCCTCACGCAGGTTGCCGGTGCCGATCAGGCCGATGTAGTTGCGAAAGTGGCTGTAGAACACCCCAACACTGCCCTTGTGGGTGCCGTTGTCGAAGCGCAGCGCCAGGTCGGCGGAAATCGCCTTTTCCTTGTTCAGGCTGGCGTCACCGACTTCAAACGCGCCGGTGGCTACGTGCGCGCCATTGGCGTACAGCTCGTAAAAGGTAGGGGCGCGCTCGGTGTAGCCGAGGTTGGCGGCCAGCGACCAGATGGGGTCGAGTTGGTACACGGCCCCCGACGACAGGCTGAAGGCGTTGAAGCTGCTGGCGCTGTCGGCGTCGACGAAGTTCTCGTTGCCTTTGGCGTCTGGGTCTACGCGGGTGTGTTCCATGCGCGCGCCCAGGCTCAGGTTCAGGCGTTCGGTGGCTTGCCACTGCTCCAGCATGAACAGCGCCAGGCTGTCGGTATCGGTGTGCGGGACGAAGGCTTCCTCGCCCAGGGCGGAGAATTCGTTGCGGCTGACCTGGGCACCGATCACCCCTTCCACCGGTCCGAGCGGCTGGTGACGGGCTTCGATGCGGGCTTCGTAGCCCTTGTTCTTGAAGGTGGTATGGACCTCGCCTTCCTCGATTTCGCTGTGTTCGTAGTCGGTGTAGCCGGCATCTACCTTGACCGAGCTGAACGGGCCGTCGAGGTCGCGCAGTTCGGAGGCGAAGGCGTAGTGATCCTGTTTCATGTCCAGGCGCACGCCGGACTCGGCCACCGAGCCGTAGTTGCTGTCGTAGCGGCTGTACGACAGGCCGGCGTAGCCGTGGTCCCAGTGGTAGGCACCACCGATTGCGCCGCCGTCCTGGCGACCGTCGCTGTTTTCCAGGCGGTGTTTGCTGCCGGGCTCGTCGGCATCGCGCACCTTGGCGCTGCGTGCGTAGCCCGGGATGCGCAGGTCGTTGAACTGGCGGCTGTTGGCGTCCAGGTGCAGGGCGAAGGCGCCGTCGCTGGCCTCCAGCTTGCCGGCGCTGCTGCGGGTGGTGTCCGCGCCGCCGTAACGCAGTTCACCGGTACCGTGGATGCCCTCGATCGGCGAGTCCGGGATGCGGTTGTCGAAGGTGTTGACCACGCCGCCGATGGCGTTACCGCCATACAGCAAGGCGGCCGGGCCGCGGACGATTTCGACGCGGTCGACCGTCACCGGGTCCAGGGGCACGGCGTGGTCATAGGACAGCGACGAGGCATCCAGGGCGCCGACGCCGTTGCGCAGAATGCGGATGCGGTCGCCGTCCAGGCCGCGAATGACCGGTCGGCTGGCGCCAGGGCCGAACCAGGTAGAGGCGACACCGTGCTGCTTGTTCAGGGTTTCACCGAGGCTGCCGTGCTGCTGTTGCAGCAGGTTGTCGCCTTCGAGCACGGTGCTGGGAGCCGCCAGTTGGCGGTTGCCCAGCGGGTTGGCGGTGATGACCTGGGGTTCGAGCTCTACGGCCTGGCTGGGCGATGAGGCCAGCCAGAGCGCAACGGCGAGAGGAGAGAGGCGAAGCGGTGAGTACAGCATGGGGATGGGGCGTTCCTTGGCAGAGGCTTTTATAGTGTTACAACATAACATAACTATTTCAGCGCATAGGTTTTGCCCATGGCCAGCGATTTTTCTGTCGCCATGACTGATCCCACCCGCCACTACACTCGTGTAAGGTGCGCATCTTTCCTACGGAGCACAGCATGAGCACGGCCCAACACAACGCGCTGCACGGCAAGACCCTTGAACAGATCCTCACCGAGCTGGTGGCGCACTACCAATGGCAGGGCCTGGCCGAGCGCATAGACGTGCGCTGTTTCAAGAGCAACCCGACCATCAAGTCGAGCCTGACTTTTCTGCGCAAAACGCCATGGGCGCGGGAAAAGGTCGAGCAGCTGTACGTGAAGCTGCAGCGTCAGGCCTGACATGTCGCGTCGCCCTTGGCTGACCGGCATGGCTGTGCTTGGCTGGTTCGGCCTGGCCGTGCAGGTGAACCTGGTACTGCTGGCGCGTTGGCAGGAACAGGCCAGCCTGATTGGCGGCCTGATCAATGTGTTTGGCTATTTCACTGTGCTGACCAATACCCTGGTGGCAACGGTGCTCAGCTATGCCGCATTCGGCCGGGAAGGCCGTGGCAAACGCTTTTTCCTGTCGCCCTCGGTAAGCTCTGCAGTGGCCGCCAGTATCGTGCTGGTGGCGCTGGCCTACAGCGTGCTGCTGCGTCATTTGTGGCAACCACAGGGTTGGCAATGGCTGGCGGACGAGTTGCTGCACGACGTGATGCCGGTGCTGTATGCCCTGTACTGGTGGTGCGAGGTGCCCAAGGGCAGGTTGCGGCTATGGCATTTGCTGGTGTGGGCGGTGTACCCGGCGGTCTACTTTGGTTATGCGTTGTGGCGGGGGAGCGAGATTGGCGTGTATGCCTATCCGTTCATTGATGTGGCCAGTCTGGGGTATGGGCAGGTGATGCTCAACGCCCTTGGGGTGCTGGCGGGTTTCTGGGGGATAGGGCTGGTGTTGCTTGGGCTGGATCGGTGGCGGGGGCTGCACAGGTTGGCTTGACCTGTACCGGCCTCTTCGCGGGCAAGCCCGCTCCCACAGAGCAATCACACGCCCAGGGGGCTGTGGTATTCGCTGTGGAAGCGGGGGACACGCGGTGCCTGGGTATCAGCAGCAGGGCACAAGATTTCTGATGCCCCCAAATTGCCAGGGCCGCGATTGCGTCTTAGTGCTTCTTCCCTTGCATGCTCGAAGCCCATTGCTCGCTGCGACTATGCCCACTGGTTCTCAACACACCCAGGTCCAGCGCATTTTCCCCATCCGCCGCCATTTTGCTTTTGGCTATCTCGGCGATTGCCGTGCCCAGATCCACCGGTGAGTTGGACGCATCGAGCGACAGGTCTCGGCGATAGTCATTGCCGCTTAGCGTTTTCTGGGTGACCGAGTTGGCGTCGAGCCTCACGTCGCCTTTGGCCGACTGCAAGCGTGCCCCTACCAGATGAGCGTTGCCACCGACCTGCAGGTCGATGCCGTCGCTGCTTTTAAGCGTGGTCTGACGCGCCACGTTGTCGCGCTGTGCATGCGACACGTCGAGGCTGACGGTCGGCGAGAACCCTGGGTCTGCCTTGCTCAGGGCAGAACCGGCCGTTTTCTCGACCTTGCCTCCCAGCGGGCCAGCCACCGATTTGGCCGCGTTGACATAGCCCTGCGGGTTTTTCTCCTGGCTCAGCCTGACATCACCCTTCACGCTCAGGGTGTTGACGTTGTCCTTGAGGCTGGCGATGCGCAGGTCACCGTCGATTGTGCCGCCAATGTGCTTTGCATCCAGGGTGGCACTCTCGATACGGGTATCGCCGCGGCTTTGCAGGTCGATGCGCTCGGCGCGCAGGTCACTGGTATTCCAGGTGAGGTTGTCGCGCTTGTCGAGCTCTACCTTGAGCCGGCCATGCAGGCCGCGGGTGTCCAACGCGCCCTTGGCCATGTTGAAACCGGCGCCGGCCGAGATGTCGAGGTTGTCGCGTCGCTCCTGGCTGGAAGAGGCTTCAACCAGCATGCCGCCATTCGAGGCGTCGAGGGTGATCTGTTCGGCCGAGGCCTGCAGGCCTTGCAGGTGCAGGGCGATGTCCTCGCGGGCGCTGCTGGTCAGGGTCAGTGTGCCGTTGCTGGCAAACTGGGCATCGACCGCCTGACGTGCATGTTCGTCCTGCTTGCCGTGGCTGAAGTGGCCGCCTATGGCTCCCCCCTGGGTCTGGCCAGCCTTGGCCGCCAGCTCCATGCCGCCACCCAGGTTGGCACCTGTGGCCTGCTGGGTGTTGCTGGCCGCCTTGACCTGCAACTGGCCGCCGCTTAGCACCCGTATGTCGCCGGCCTTGGCCTCGCGGTTGCCAATGCGGGTGCCTTCGAGCAACAGGTCGCCTGTGCTGGTCAGTTGAACTTCGCCCTTGGCGTCGATTTGTGCCACTTGTGCCTTGCTCTGCGTGCTCAGCTTCTGGCCATGGTCCAGATAGCCCCGGCCATCGACGCCGGTGCTGCCCGGGCGGTTGCCGACTTTGGCCCAGGCATTGCCATCGAGCTGGCGTGACTGCTGTTCGGCCTGGTCGGTCGCCTGGGGTAGGGCCAACGACCCTGCACTGTGCATGACCACGCTGCCTTCACCGCCATCGATGCGGGCCCCTTCGTAGCGGCCATCGCTGCCCAGCTGTACCTGGATACCCTGTTGCCCGTAAAGGCTGCCGGGCACGGCGGTGCTGGCGATATCCTTTTTATCCAGCGACCCTCCTTTGCCGGCGGCGCGTACATTCAGGTCCTCGCCGGTGCTGGTGTCCAGGCGCGCGTCGCCACCATAGGCCAGGCGTTGAACGGTGGTTTCCTGGGTATTTTCGGCGGCGCTCACCTGGTGCTGCTGCGCCTCGATTTTCAGCGAGCCGGCATTGGCCCGCCAGGCGGTGCCCTGGTCGGCCAGTGTGTCAGCCTTGACCTCGACCTTTGCTGCGGACAACTCGCTGACCTGAGCAATGCCACGGCGCTGGTTTTCCAGGCGCTTGAGGTGTTCGACCGTCATGTCGGCCCCCACGCTGGGAGGCGCCATGGCGTCTTCGGGCGAAGCTTGCTGGAAGCGTGCGGCTTCCTCACCCAGCACCAGGCGTTCGATAGGGCGGGTCAGGTCGCGGTATTCGATACTGGCGCCCAGGCTACCCGACCAGTCGTCACGGCTTTGTTCATGTTCATGGGTATCCTGCACTGCACGGTTGTCGATGCGTTTGGCGGTCACCTGCAGGGTGTTGCCGGCCTCGACGTGCGCGGCCTCGGTGAGCAGTGCATCACTGCGCAATTTCAGATCGCCGCTGGCCTGCAACTCGCTGCGCTGTACCTTGCTTTCGCGTTCGGCTTGCACCTCGCGGTTGTGATGGCCTTCGAACAAACTGCCCAGGCGGTCGATGCCACCGGTTACCGTCAGCCCGCCACCACTTTCGGTGGTGCTGGTGACTACGTCACGGTCGTTGCGGGTCGCCCCCAGTGTCACTTCCCGCGCCTGCACATCGAGGTCGCCGGCAGTGGCCTGGACCTTGCTGCCGTTGACCTGCAGGTGCGCGCTGCTGCTCATGCCCACCGAGGCACCCTTGAGCTCACTGGCAACCTGGCTGGTCGCGCGCTGCTTGCTGGTGGTGGTCACGACCTCATACGCCACGCCAGCCGCGTATTGGCGAGACTCGGGCTTGCCATCCTCGGCTTCCTGGGTCTGTCTGGCGCTGGCCGTGAAACCCCGTTGTTGGTGGCGGGTTTCGCGTTCATCGACCGATTGCGCACTGCCAATCAGCAGGTCGCCTTTGGCTTCGACTTGCAGATGCTTGCCCGCTTCGACCTTGGCGCCCTGGATGCGCATCTCTTCGGCGCTGGCCAGGCGCAGGTTGCTGGTCGAGCTGACGTCGCTGACCAGTACCTGCTGTTTGCGGTCCGTGCTTTCGTGCGTGCTGCCGATCAGGCCGAACAGCTTACTGTCACTGGTGCGCTGGGTGGAGGTCGTGCTGCCATGGTCCGCCGCGATGGCCAGCGAACCGTTCTCGCTGTAGAGCACCGCGTCCTTTTTACCGAACACGGTACTGCCTTTGATGGCGACCTGGTCGGCTCTGACTGTGAGCTCGCCATCGCTGGTTATGGTGCTGCCCGCGACGACCTGGCCCTCGGTGTCGTTACCTTTACGGTCACCAAAAAATGTGCCGGACACCAGGTCGCCTCGGTAGTCGCGTTGGGTACCGTGTTCCTGCAAGGTGGTGGTGCCGATGTCGGCCTGTTTTGCCTGGATAGCCAGATCGCCGCGGCTGTGCAGGCTGCTGCCCTGCACGTTGAGGTTGTCGCTCGCCTTTATCGACATGTGCCCGGCGCTCAGGGTACTGCCCTTAGCGGTTTCCTTGAGCTGGTCGCTATCGCTGTCACCGCGCCATAAATCCTTGCGATGACGCACCTGCTGTTCGGTGCGTTTGCTGTCGATGCCGGCGAGGATGTCCAGACCGGCACCGCTGTCGACCGTCAGCGCGTTACCGGCGTCCACCTTCGCTGCGGTCATGCGCATGTCGTCGCCGGACTGCAACAGCACGCTGTCAGTGCCCAGCAATTGACTGCCCTGTTGCTGCTGGTGGGTGGTGGTGGTTTTGCTGTTGTAGGTTTCGCGGGTGACGAACCAGAACTTCTTGTTCCAGCTGTCACTGTCGTGCTTGATGTGCTCGATTGTCTTGGCGTCCAGTGTGAGTTTCTTGCCCGCCCTTGCTTCGATTCGCGGGGCCTGACCGTCGACCGTTTCAAGCATCAGGTCATCGGCAGCGGTGATTTTCAGCACGCCGCGCTCGCTGCGCAGCTCGGTCGGGCGGTCGCCACTGCCGCTGACATGCAGGCCCCCGGCCGAGCTGATGTCGACCCCCTCGGCGCCCAGAATCTGCGAGGCCCCCACACGCACACCCGCGCCTTCGGCGGTACTTACCACACGGATACGCCCGGCGCGCATGGCGCCGAACAGGCTGGCATCAATGCTCGACGAGGGGCTGGGCAGGTGTTCGACCACCTCGCCGCTGCGGCTGTCGATACGGTTGCGACCGACGGTGATGTCGAGCGTTTCGCTGGCCATGAGCAGGCCTTTGCTGTCCACGCGTGGTGCGATCAGTTCGAGTGCGCCACCGGCATTGCCCTGGCCATGCTCCAGTACCTGCAGGGTGCCACTGGCCGTGAGCGTATCGAGGTATCTGAGCTGTTGCTCCTCGAATTGCGGGGTGCCCACCACGAAGCCTGCGCGGGTGGTGTTGATGAAACTGCCGCCATTGAGGGTGATGCCATTGGGGTTGGCCAGTATGTAGTCGGCCGGGCGCCCGAAGATTTCCTGCGGCCCCTCGATCAGCGAGGCGTTGCGGCTGACCACTTCGTTAAGAATGGTCGAGGCGGCCTGGCCCTGGAACTGCGGGTTGGCCGCCAGGGCACCGGCCAGTTGCGATTGCCCGGCTGCGGTGGCGTTGTTCAGCACCAGGCCAGGGGTGGCCACGTTGTAGTCGATGAACTGGTTGTGTGACAGCCCCTTGGCGTTGGGCGGCACGATGTCGATGACCGGCACCCCGTGGCCGTCGTGGATGACCGGGGTTCCCCCGGGGCCGCTGGCTGCTTCCAGCCCGGTCTGAGCCAGTGCGGCGCTGGGCCCGAACACAGCGAAGAAGATTGCCCAGCGCAAGGTATCCGGGCGAACAGGCGGTAACTGCGAGAGTGTTTGCATTTTCTCGTTCTCTTTGTTGTGGGTGAATCAGATGTTCAGGGTCCAGTCCAGCACCCAGAAGCCGGGCTCCAGCAGTGGGCGGGGCAGGTCACTGGTGTACAAGGCGCGTTGGTAGTCCAGGCGCAGGCGGCTGCCGGGCAGGCTCAGCTCCAACCCTGCGGCGGCCCCGGCCAGGCGCTGTGACGGTTTGCCTTCGGCGGTGCGAACCCAGCCCTGGTCCAGGCCGATGTAGGGGCGTATCTCGAAGGGGTGGGCCCAGGTCAGTGGCAGCGCTTGGCTGAACGTATTGCGCCAGACGGCGCTGCTGGCACCGGAGTAAGTGTGCAGACGGAAGCCGCGGACAGCCGAATCGTCGCTGACCAGCAGTTGTTCGACGGCAGGCAACAGGTCGCGGCTGTACTGCAGGGCCAGCTCGCTCTGCCAGCGCCAAGGGTTGGGTGCCGGGCCCTGACGCAGGTGCAGCAGGTTGGCGCGGTATTTGCGAAAGTCCGGGCGCAGGCGTTGAGCACCCAGGGGCGAGCGGTCGGCACCCAATGCGTCAATGCCTTGGGCAACGCCGAAGTAACCGTTCCACAGGCCACTTTCGAGCCACAGCAGGTTGAGGCCGGCCTCTACCGTGGCCAGCGTCGGGCTCTGCTGGACGATAACTGCGCCAGCGCTGCGGTTGATCAGCTGCTTGCGGTCCAGCCGGGCGCTGGCGCTGAGCATGCCTTGCTGGTTGCGCCACAACACCCGCTCGACACTCAGGCCCTGATAGCTGCTGCTGCCGTCGGCAGCCTTGTCGCTGTAGGGGAGTGGGGCTTGATAGCTTAGCTGGCTGGCGCTGAGGGCAAAGGTCCAGGCGCCGTAGGGGATGCTGTAGTACAACGATATCCCTTGGCTTTGGCCGGGCGTATCGAGCACCGTGCGGGTCCACGACAGGCGCAGCTCATCATTGAGGCCAAGCGGGCTGTCCAGGCCAATGCCGAGGTTGACGCGGTGGCGGCCCGTCAGCTCGCTGCCCCGGTTGTCGAAGCGGCTGTCCAGGTGCCAGCGTGAAGCAACCTTGCCCGGCTGCACGACCACGCGGGTGCCGCCTTGCAGTTCGCCGGGCAGCAAGGTGGCGCCCAGTTCATAGGCGCGAAGGCGGTTGAGCTGGTCCAGGCCTTGCTCAAGGTCGGGCAGGTACAGTGGCTGCCCGAGCAGGCCTGGGAAGGCACTGGAGAGGGACAGGGGCAGGTCGGGACCTGCCAGTTCGATGGTTTCGACAAAGCCTTCGACAATGACGATGTCCAACGGCATGCCTTGTTCTGGGGGCTGTCGCAGGTAGGGTCGGCTGGTTGGGTAGCCGGCTTGTACATAACGTTGGGTGATGGCTTTGAGCAGCCGATTGATGTCGGCGATGCCCATGCAGGCAGGCGTGAGCGCACGGAGGGTGGGCGCCAGTGCCGAGCTCGAAAGCCGGTGCATGCCCGCCACGCGCACGCCATCGACTGCCCAGCAGTGATCGTCGTGCGGGCGGAGGGAAGTGCTGTTGGTCGGTTCAGCCGGGACGGGTATACGCTGCCAGCGTTCCAGCCGCTGCTGTTGCTCCAGCTGCCGCAGCCCATACTGTTGATCACGCAGCTGCTGGCTGGCAGGGTCGTCGGCCAGTACCTGGGGAGCGGACAGTAAGCCGGAAAGGCAACCGGCCGACAGCCAATGGGCGATGCGGTGAATCAGGCACGGCATTGAAGCACCCCGCAAATGATGTACGGTTTTCGTACTCGTCTGCGTGGATGCTAGAAATTAAGCCACTCGTATGGATGCAGTACCCTGCCTAAGCACCTGTCAGGCAAATTCGCGCTAAGTGGTGGGAAGGTTCCTACAACTTTTGCCGGAAGGCTCTATATCAAGGGCGGATCTCGATCAGCGTTCCATCCCGAACCAGGTCCCACACTTCCTGCATGTCGCGGTTGCGCATGGCAATGCAACCATCCGTCCAGTCCAAGGTATGGAAGTACCACTCCGGGTATTCATCATTGATCGGCGTGCCGTGAATCATGATCATGCTGCCGGCACTCACCCCTGCCCGGGTCGCGCGGGCGGCATCGCTGATGTTCGGGTAGTTGATGTGCATGGCCAGGTTGAAGCGGTCGCTCTGCTTGCGCCAGTCCAGCCAGTACAAGCCCTCGGGGGTTTTCTTGTCGCCTTCGCGTTCCTTGGCGCCCTTGGGCTGCTTACCCAGCGAGATGCGGTAGGTTTTCAGCGGCTCGCCACGGCTGATCAACTGCAGGCGGCGCTCGGACTTGATCACCAGTACCTTGTCGATCAACGGTTGCATGGCTTGCTGCGAAGGCGATGGGGTTTGCGCTGCCGGCGCGGGCTTGCGGATGATGGTTTCGGTGAAGGCCGCCTGGGACACCGAGGTAACGCAAAGGCAGAAGAGGGCAAGCAACCAGCGCATGTAACAGTATCCCTGAAGGCGTTTAGGTGTGTGGCGAAACGTTCATCGGCGGCAGGTATTCATGGCCTATGGGGTAGTGCTGGCCGATGCGGTCGCGATAGTAGCATTCTAGTGTGCGAGTGACGGTGCGGAAAGCCAGCGCGTTCCACGGTATCTCATGTTCTTCGAACAGGCGCACCTCCAGGCTTTCGGCACCCACGGCAAAGTCCAGGTCCGCCAACTCGGCGCGGAAGAACACATGCACCTGGTTGATGTGCGGCAGATCGAATAGCTGGTACAGGGACGTCGGCCCGACCCGGGCGCAGGCTTCCTCGACGGTTTCGCGACGCGCGGCCTGGTCGAGGGTTTCGCCGTTTTCCATGAAACCGGCGGGCAGGGTCCAGAAACCCCGGCGCGGTTCGATGGCGCGGCGACACAGCAACACCTGGCTGCCCCAGGTCGGCAATACGCCGGCCACGATGTTGGGGTTCTGGTAGTGGATGGTCTGGCAAGAGCCGCAGACATACCGCAGGCGGCTGTCGCCCTCGGGGATCTGCTGAGTGACCGGTTGGCCGCACGCGCTGCAGAATTTCATGTGTGGTTCCTTATGTTCAAGGCTATCTTGGCGCGGCCACCGTGCCGCCGCAAGCGCTGGGGCTTGGGTGCTTCGCGGCTTTGGTGCATGATGCAACACAGGACCTGGATACGAGCGTGCGCAATGCTGGACGAGCTACTTCGCCGAATGAGCAACCACCAACCCGCGTCATTGGAAACCGACAGGCGGTTCCCCGAAGCGGCGGTCCTCTTGCCCATTACCCGCAGCGAAGCGCCCGAACTGGTTTTGACCCTGCGCGCCAAGGGCCTGTCTACCCACGGTGGTGAAGTCGCCTTTCCCGGTGGCCGCCGCGACCCGGAAGACCCGGACCTGGTCTTTACTGCCCTGCGCGAGGCTGAAGAAGAAATCGGCCTGCCCCCTGGCCTGGTGGAGGTGATTGGCCCGCTCAGCCCGCTGATTTCGCTACATGGCCTGAAAGTGACGCCATTCGTCGGGCTTATCCCGGACTTCGTCGAGTATCGCGCCAATGATGCCGAGATCGCGGCAGTATTCACCGTGCCGCTGGAATTCTTCCGCCAGGACCCGCGTGACCATACCCACCGTATCGATTACCAGGGGCGTAGCTGGTATGTGCCAAGTTACCGCTATGGTGAATACAAGATCTGGGGGTTGTCGGCGATCATGATCGTCGAGCTGGTCAACCTGCTGTTCGATGCCGGTATCAGCCTGCATCAACCCCCGGAGCGTTACATCGAAAATTGAGCGGGGCCTACCCCGCCGTCTGCGTCGCAGCCTGAGGAACAAGCATGAAATATCGCCTGGGCGACCTGCGGGTCGAGAGCCACCCCACCAGTTGGGCCGCACCCAACGCCACGCTCATTGGCAACGTGCGCCTGCAAGCCAATGCCAGTGTGTGGTTTGGCGCGGTGTTGCGCGGTGATAACGAGCTGATCGACATTGGCGAAGGCAGCAACGTGCAGGATGGCACGGTGATGCACACTGACATGGGCTCGCCACTGACGTTGGGCAAGGGCGTGACCGTGGGCCACAATGCCATGTTGCATGGCTGCACGGTGGGCGACTTCAGCCTGGTCGGTATCAACGCAGTGATCCTCAATGGCGCACGCATCGGCAAGCACTGCATCATCGGCGCCAACGCACTGATTGCCGAGGGCAAGGAAATCCCGGACGGTTCGCTGGTGATGGGCTCGCCGGGCAAGGTGGTACGCGAGCTGACCGAGCAGCAGAAACGCATGCTGGAAGCGAGTGCCGCACATTACGTGCATAATGCCCAGCGTTATGCGCAAGCGTTGGTGGTTGATGATGAGTGATGTAGCAGAGCGGCCGGTGGCATCGCCGTGCGTGAGCATTTGCGCGCTGGACGAGCAGGATATCTGCACCGGCTGCCAGCGTACCGTGGCCGAGATTGGCCGCTGGGGGCGGATGGACAACGACCAGCGCCGGGCGGTGCTCAAGCGTTGCCATGAACGGGCAGTAGAAGCCGGCCTCATCTTGCAGGCCTGACGCGAACCCTGTAGGAGCGGGTTTACCCGCGAACGGCCCAGCGGTAATCTGTACGGCTTGCCCACAGACAGCCCGCCATGTTCTATCTGATTGCCTATATCAGCAGCGTAGTGCTGATCAACTACGCCTTCTCCAGTGCCCCGCATCTGGACATCATCTGGTCCGCCTGGGGCGGCCTGGTGTTCATCCTGCGCGACATGGTGCAAACCCGCTTCGGTCACGGCGCGCTGGTGGCCATGCTGGCGGCGCTGGTGTTGTCCTATGTCACCTCGGAGCCGGCCATCGCCCTGGCCAGCGCCACTGCGTTCTTCATTTCCGAGCTGATCGACTGGCTGGTGTTCAGCATCACCCGTCGGCCGCTGCGCGACCGCCTGTGGCTCAGTTCGGCGCTGAGCATCCCGGTGGATACCTTCATTTTCTTCGGCATGATCGGCGCTTTGACCCCGGCAGTCATCGGCACCGCGATGGCCTCGAAGTTCGCCGGTGTAACCGCGGTGTGGCTGGCCATGGCATTTCGCGCCCGGCGGGCCGCCGTGGCCGGTTGATGGTGTAGAATAGCGGTCCTTTTTCAGCGGGTGGCGCCTAGCCTGGCGCGGCCCCGGATGCCTTCGAGGACCTGAAATGACCCGTATCGGAACCCCATTGTCGCCCACCGCGACCCGTGTACTGCTCTGCGGCTGTGGCGAGCTGGGCAAGGAAGTGGTAATCGAGCTGCAGCGCCTGGGCGTCGAAGTAATCGCCGTCGACCGTTACGCCAATGCTCCGGCAATGCAGGTGGCGCACCGCAGCCATGTGGTCAACATGCTCGATGGCGTTGCCCTGCGCGCGGTGATCGAAGCCGAGAAGCCGCACTACATCGTTCCGGAAATCGAAGCCATCGCCACCGCCACCCTGGTCGAGCTGGAAAACGAAGGCTTCACCGTGGTGCCCACTGCCCGCGCCACCCAGTTGACCATGAATCGCGAAGGCATCCGCCGCCTGGCTGCCGAAGAGCTGGACCTGCCAACCTCGCCGTACCACTTCGCTGACACCTATGAAGACTACGCCAAGGCCGTAGCCGACCTGGGTTACCCGTGCGTGGTCAAACCGGTGATGAGCTCGTCGGGCAAGGGCCAGAGCTTGCTGCGCAGCGATGCTGACCTGCAGGCGTCGTGGGACTATGCCCAGGAAGGCGGCCGCGCTGGCAAGGGCCGGGTGATTGTCGAAGGTTTCATCGACTTCGAATATGAAATCACCCTGCTGACCGTGCGCCACGTGGGCGGTACCACCTTCCTTGAACCTGTCGGGCACCGTCAGGAGAAGGGCGATTACCAAGAGTCCTGGCAGCCACAGGCCATGAGCCCGAAGGCGCTGGCCGAATCGCAGCGCGTGGCCAAGGCGGTCACCGATGCCCTCGGCGGTCGCGGCCTGTTTGGTGTGGAGCTGTTCGTGAAGGGCGACCAGGTGTGGTTCAGCGAAGTGTCGCCGCGCCCGCATGACACCGGTCTGGTCACCCTGATTTCCCAGGACCTGTCGCAATTCGCCCTGCATGCCCGCGCCATTCTCGGCCTGCCGATTCCGGTGGTGCGTCAGTTCGGCCCGTCGGCCTCGGCAGTGATCTTGCCCGAAGGCCAGTCCCAACAGACCAGCTTCGCCAACCTGGGCGCAGCGCTGAGCGAGCCGGATACCGCCATTCGCCTGTTCGGCAAGCCGGAAATCAACGGTACCCGCCGCATGGGCGTGTGCCTGGCGCGTGACGAATCGGTCGAACTGGCGCGGGCCAAGGCGACCCGTGCTTCGCAGGCGGTCAAGGTCGAGTTCTGATCCGAGAGTGCTGGGGCTGCTTTGCAGCCCTGTCGNGTAAGCCTGGAAGCTGCGTTATTCCTGTGGGAGCGGCCTTGTGTCGCGATAGGGCCGCAAAGCGGCCCCAGTGGCTTACAGCGTGGTATTGCGCGTCTCTTTCAGGCACAGCACGGCAATCAGGCTGATCACTGCCGCCGCCGACACATAACCGCCCACCCAGCTCAACCCTCCCATGCTCACCAGCTTCTGGGCAAAGAACGGTGCCGCCGAGGCGCCAACGATGCCGCCCAGGTTATACGCCGCCGAGGCACCGGTATAACGCACGTGGGTCGGGAACAGCTCTGGCAGCAGTGCCCCCATCGGCGCAAAGGTCACGCCCATCAGGAACAGCTCGATGGCCAGGAACAGCGCCACCCCCGCAGTCGATCCCGAGGTCAGCAGTGGCTCCATGGTAAAGCCCGAAGCTATCGCCAGCAGGCCGCCGACGATCAGTACCGGCTTACGCCCGTAACGGTCACTGAGCCAGGCCGACAACGGTGTGGCCAGTGCCATGAACACCACCGCGAAGCACAGCAGGCCAAGGAACGTTTCGCGGCTGTAGCCCAGTGTGGTCACGCCGTAGCTCAGCGAGAACACCGTGGAAATGTAGAACAGTGCATAGCACACCACCATGGCCGCAGCGCCCAGCAGGGTTGGCAGCCAGTATTTCGAGAACAGGTCGACCACCGGCATTTTCACCCGCTCGTGGCGGGCAACGGCCTTGGCGAACACCGGGCTCTCTTCGAGCTTCAGGCGCACGTACAGGCCTACCAGTACCAGTGCGGCGCTGAGCAGGAACGGAATGCGCCAGCCCCACTCACGGAACTGCTCGTCGCTGAGCACCAGGGCCAGGGTCAGGAACAGGCCGTTGGCCGCCAGGAAGCCGATTGACGGCCCCAGCTGCGGGAACATGCCGAACCAGGCCCGTTTGCCTTCCGGCGCGTTTTCGGTAGCCAGCAGGGCCGCGCCACCCCATTCGCCGCCCAGGCCCAGGCCTTGGCCAAAACGCAGCAGGCAGAGAATGATCGGCGCCCACACGCCAATGCTGTCGTAGCCCGGCAGCACGCCAATGGCGGTGGTGGATACGCCCATCAGCAGCAGCGAGGCGACCAGCGTCGACTTGCGGCCAATGCGGTCGCCGAAGTGGCCGAACAACGCCGAGCCCAGTGGCCGGGCGAGGAAGGCGATACCGAAGGTGAGGAAGGCGGCCAGCATTTGCGCGGTGCCCGACCCGGACGGGAAGAACACCGGGCCGATCACTAAGGCTGCGGCGGTGGCGTAGACGTAGAAATCATAGAACTCGATGGCGGTGCCGATGAAGCTGGCAGTGGCGACCCGCGCAGGCGAGTTGACGGGTGTGGCAGGCGCTTGGGCGTAAGTGCTGCTGCTTGTCATTGAATAGGTCCCTGACAGTCTGGTCCGGCTCCATGGGCTTGGCCCGCAGTGGCGTGCCCTGTAAAAGGCACGGTGACGCGGACGCCGGAGCGTTTTGTTGTGTGCGCCCGACTGACGATGGCCCAAGGGGGGTAGGGGCGGGGGGCGGGTACTGTTCGGGGGTGTTGACGCAGGACCGCAGGGCGTATCAGTGGAGCGGACTGGCCGTGGAGCGCCGGGTGCGGGTAGCAG
This sequence comes from Pseudomonas sp. 22515, assembly GCF_052044625.1. NCBI lineage: Bacteria > Pseudomonadati > Pseudomonadota > Gammaproteobacteria > Pseudomonadales > Pseudomonadaceae > Pseudomonas > Pseudomonas sp. 22515. The sequence goes on along the minus strand of NZ_JBQENN010000023.1, from coordinate 89,218 downwards.
GCGTGACGGCAGGGCTGGGTAAGCGTGACCCGAGTATAGCTATCGGGTCACGGTCCACACCAGTACCTTGCTGGCGCAATTGTCCTCTGTTTCGAGGATTTCCAGGCGATAGCGGCCTATCTTCAGGCAAACAGCGCTTTCCGGGATGCTTTCCAGCGCTTCGGTGACCAGCCCGTTGAGGGTTTTCGGCCCGCCGTCGCAGGGCAGGTGCCAGCTCAGGGTGCGGTTGATTTCGCGTAACGAAGCGGTGCCATCGATGACGAAGGTGCCATCGGGTTGCGGATGCACATGTGGGTTTTCCAGGCTTTGCTCGTCCTCGAACTCGCCGACGATCTCTTCGAGAATGTCTTCCAGGGTGACGATACCCAGTACTTCGCCGTACTCGTCCACCACCACGCCCAAGCGGCGTTGCTGCTTGTGGAAGTTCAACAACTGCATTTGCAGGGGCGTGCTTTCCGGTACGAAATAGGGTTCGTAGCAGGCGCTGTGCAGCGCTTCCAGGGTCAGCTCGGCCTTGGGCAGCAGGTGGCTGATCAGCTTGGTGTTGAGGATCGCTTCGACCTGGTTGATGTCGTTGTGGTAGACCGGCAGGCGGGTGTGGCGGCTGACGATCAACTGCTCGATGATGCGTTCGATCGGCTCGTCGAGGTTGATGCCATCCACTTCGTTGCGCGGCACCAGGATGTCGTTGACGGTGATCTTGTCCAGCGACTGCAAGCCGTCGAGCAGGCCATGGCGAGGCGCTTCGTGCGGTTCATCCTCATCGAAGTCGTCGGCATCCTGCGTGTGCAGGGCCACAGCGGTGGGCTGTGCGCGGAACGGGCGCAGCATGAGCTTGGCGGCGCCGTCCAGCAGGCAGGCCAGTGGCTGCAGCAGTGCGAGAGGCACTTTCAGCAGGCTGGCGCCAAGGCTCACAAACGCCTGCGGGTTACGCCGGGCCAGGCGCCGCGGCAGGTATTCGGCAAACACCAGTAAGGCGAGGGTCGCCGCCAGGCCTGCCAGCCAGAAGCCGTGCTCGCCGCTCTGGCGCTGGCCCATCAGGCAGGCCAGCCCCAGCACCAGTAGCTTGCCCAGGCTGGCGCACAGCACCAAGGCCTGGGCCGGCAGCACGGGATGGCCGTCTTCGCCGGCGCGCAGTGCGCCATTGAGCTGTAGGCGGGCTGCATCCACGGCGGTGAACAGTGCTGACCACAAAAGGGCCAGTGCCAGAGTGCCGAATAGCGGTGCGTACGGCAGGGTGTCCATGGGCGGCCGTCAGATATGCAAGATGAATTCGCGAACCAGCTTGCTGCCGAAATAGGCCAGCATCAGCAGGCAGAAACCGGCCAGCGTCCAGCGGATGGCCATGTGGCCCCGCCAACCCAGGCGGGTGCGTCCCCACAGCAGCACGCTGAACACCACCCAGGCGACACAGGCCAGCAAGGTCTTGTGCGCCAGGTGCTGGGCAAACAGGTTGTCGAGGAACAGCCAGCCGGAGATCAGCGACAGCGACAACAGGCACCAACCGGCCCAGAGGAAGCCGAACAGTAGGCTTTCCATGGTTTGCAGTGGCGGGAAGTTGCGGATCAGCCCGGACGGGTGCTTGTTCTTCAGCTGGCGGTCCTGCAGCAGCAACAGCAGCGACTGGAACACCGCGATGGTGAACAGCCCGTAGGCCAGGATCGACAACAGGATATGCGCAAGGATGCCCGGTTCTTCATTGATCAGCGGCACCGTACCGGGGGGCGCGAACTGCGCCAGCAGTGCCGTTACCGCGCCCAGCGGGAACAGCAGCACCAGCAGGTTTTCTACCGGTATGCGCAGGCAGGCCAGCAATGTCAGGGTAATGACTGCCACGGCGATTAGGCTGGCGGCGCTGAAGAAGTCCAGGCTCAGCCCCAGCGGGGTGATCAGCTGGAAGAACAGTGCGCCGGCCTGGGCCAGCACCGCGAAGGCACCCAGCAGGCCAAGCAGGCGCTTGTCGGCCTTGCGGCCCTGGGCCAGGTGAGAGCCCTGGTAGATGGCCGCTGCTATATATAGGCCGGCGGCGATCAGGTTGGGAATGAGGCTGGGAGAGGAGACCATAAGTCCTGGTTGGCGAGCCTTTAAAGAGACGGAGTTTGGCATAGATTCTGCCGCTCTAGGAAGACTGAAGGGTTGTGTCAGGGCATTCGCGGGCACGCCCGCTCCCACCGGTACGGCCCAGGCCTGCAAGCCGTGAAGATCCTGCGGGAGCGGGCGCGCCCGCGAAGAGGCCAGCACAGCCACCGAATATCTACCAAGGTGTGCGTCGCCGCTGCACTTCGCTATAATCGCCGCCTTGCTGTGCCCGGCGGGTGTGTATTTCCCCCCTGGCACCTGACAAACCTCGGCTTTACTGGGCCTGAAAGGATCACCATGTTCGAAAACCTGACCGACCGCCTGTCACAGACGCTGCGCCATGTCACCGGCAAGGCCAAGCTGACCGAAGACAACATCAAGGACACGCTGCGCGAAGTGCGCATGGCGCTGCTCGAGGCCGACGTTGCCCTGCCGGTCGTCAAGGATTTCGTCAACAGCGTCAAGGATCGTGCGGTCGGTACCGAGGTGTCGCGCAGCCTGACCCCGGGCCAGGCCTTCGTGAAGATCGTCCAGGCCGAGCTGGAAAGCCTGATGGGCGCGGCCAACGAAGACCTCGCACTGAACGCCGCCCCGCCTGCTGTCGTGCTGATGGCGGGCCTGCAGGGCGCCGGTAAGACCACCACCGCCGGCAAGCTGGCGCGCTTTCTTAAAGAGCGCAAGAAAAAGAGCGTGATGGTGGTGTCTGCCGACGTCTATCGTCCGGCGGCGATCAAGCAGTTGGAAACACTGGCCAACGATATCGGCGTCACCTTCTTCCCGTCCGATATCAGCCAGAAGCCGGTGGCCATCGCCGAAGCCGCCATCCGTGAAGCCAAGCTGAAGTTCATCGACGTGGTCATCGTCGACACCGCGGGCCGTCTGCACATCGACGCCGACATGATGGACGAGATCAAGGCGCTGCACGCTGCCGTCAAACCGATCGAGACGCTGTTCGTGGTCGACGCCATGACCGGCCAGGACGCTGCCAACACCGCCAAGGCCTTTGGCGAGGCGCTGCCGCTGACCGGTGTGGTGCTGACCAAGGTCGACGGTGACGCCCGCGGCGGTGCTGCGCTGTCGGTACGTGCAATCACCGGCAAACCGATCAAGTTCATCGGTATGGGTGAGAAGACCGAGGCCCTCGAGCCGTTCCACCCCGACCGCGTCGCTTCGCGCATCCTCGGCATGGGCGACGTGCTCAGTCTGATCGAGCAGGCTGAGCAGACCATCGACAAGGCCAAGGCCGACAAGCTGGCCAAGAAGCTGAAGAAAGGCAAGGGCTTCGACCTCGAAGACTTCCGTGACCAGCTGCAGCAAATGAAGAACATGGGCGGCCTCGGCGGCCTGATGGACAAGCTGCCAAGCATCGGCGGGGTCAACCTGTCACAAATGGGCAACGCCCAGGGCGCGGCCGAAAAGCAGTTCAAGCAGATGGAAGCGATCATCAACTCCATGACCCCGGCCGAGCGCCGCGACCCTGACCTGATCAGCGGTTCGCGCAAGCGCCGTATTGCGTTGGGTTCCGGTACCCAGGTGCAGGACATCGGTCGGCTGATCAAGCAGCACAAGCAGATGCAGAAGATGATGAAGAAGTTTTCTGCCAAAGGCGGCATGGCCAAGATGATGCGCGGCCTCGGTGGGATGCTGCCAGGTGGCGGCATGCCAAAGCTGTAACCCCTGATTCGGGTGCCTGCCTTTTGTCGGGCAAGCGCCCAGAACCCCCGCTGTAGCGGGGCAACAGCCGCGAATTTCGCGGCGCAACCGGCAAATCTGGACGGCAGGGCGAGGCCTTGCCGAAAAAGTCATTTGCAAATGTCCGTGTATTCCCCGAGAATATGCGGCCTTTTGGGCACCCGTGTGCCTATTTGGCATTCAGATTTGCAGTACAGCTGCTGTATCAACTGCAGCACCGACTATAGGAACGATGTTCACATGGTAACCATTCGTCTGGCCCGTGGCGGCTCGAAAAAGCGCCCATTCTACCACCTGACCGTGACCAACTCGCGTAACGCCCGTGACGGCCGTTTCGTTGAGCGCGTAGGTTTCTTCAACCCAATCGCTGCTGGCGCCGAAGTTAAGCTGTCGGTCAACCAAGAGCGCGTCACCTACTGGCTGAGCCAGGGTGCACAGCCGTCTGAGCGTGTTGCTCAGCTGCTGAAGGAAGCTGCCAAGGCCGCTGCCTGAATAGTATGAACGCGACGCCAGAAAAGGCTGACGACCTCATCGTCGTTGGCAAGATTTTTTCGGTTCACGGCGTTCGCGGCGAGGTGAAGGTGTATTCCTTTACCGATCCGATTGAAAACCTGTTGGATTATCCACGCTGGACGCTTCGGCACGAAGGCAAGGTAAAGCAGGTCGAGCTGGTCAGCGGTCGTGGCTCCCAAAAGGGCCTGGTCGTGAAGCTGAAAGGTCTCGACGATCGCGATGAAGCCCGTCTTCTGAGCGGTTACGAAATCTGCATCCCGCGGAGCCTTTTGCCCAACCTGGCTGCCGACGAGTACTACTGGTACCAGTTGGTAGGTCTGAAGGTTATCAACCAGGACGAACAACTGTTCGGCAAGGTCGATCACATGTTGGAGACCGGTGCGAACGATGTAATGGTGGTCAAGCCCTGCGCAGGCAGCCTGGATGATCGCGAGCGTCTGTTGCCCTATACGGAGCAATGTGTGCTGGCAATCGACCTCGAAGCAGGCGTGATGCGGGTCGAATGGGACGCGGACTTCTAAACGATGGGTAACCTTCGCGTAGACGTCATCACGTTGTTCCCCGAGATGTTCTCGGCCATCACGGAGTACGGCATTACCAGCCGCGCGGTGAAACAAGGGTTGCTTCAGGTGACTTGCTGGAACCCGCGGGACTACACCACAGATCGTCACCACACGGTAGATGATCGGCCGTTTGGCGGTGGTCCGGGCATGGTGATGAAAATCAAGCCTCTGGAAGACGCCTTGGTTAGCGCCAGGCAGGCGACCGGAGCAGCGGCGAAGGTGATCTACCTTTCGCCACAAGGCCGCAAGCTGACTCAGCAGGCGGTCAAAGGCCTGGCCGAACAGGAATCGTTGATCCTGATCGCCGGTCGTTATGAAGGCATCGACGAGCGCTTTATCGAGGCTCATGTCGATGAGGAGTGGTCGATTGGCGACTATGTGCTTTCCGGTGGCGAGCTGCCGGCCATGGTACTGATCGATGCGGTTACGCGACTGCTGCCCGGAGCTTTAGGGCATGTGGACTCGGCGGAAGAAGATTCCTTCACCGACGGTCTGCTCGATTGCCCGCACTACACCCGGCCTGAGGTGTATGCGGATCAGCGTGTTCCCGACGTGTTGCTAAGTGGCAACCATGCACATATCCGGCGTTGGAGGATGAAGCAGTCCCTTGGTAGGACCTTCGAACGACGCGCCGATCTTCTGGAAAGTCGCTCGCTTTCTGGAGAAGAGAAGAAGCTGCTCGAGGAATATCTCCGCGAGCGGGACGATAGTTAAACGTATCGATGGTGGATCGCGTATCCATCTTAGGAGCACAGCATGACCAACAAGATCATCCAGCAGCTCGAAGCCGAGCAGATGAGCAAGGAAATCCCGACCTTCGCACCAGGCGACACCGTTGTCGTTCAGGTTAAAGTGAAGGAAGGTGAGCGTTCCCGTCTGCAGGCGTTCGAAGGCGTCGTTATCGCCAAGCGTAACCGCGGTCTGAACAGCGCCTTCACCGTGCGCAAGATCTCCAGCGGCGTTGGCGTAGAGCGTACCTTCCAGACCTACAGCCCGCAAATCGACAGCCTGGCCGTGAAACGTCGTGGTGACGTGCGTAAAGCCAAGCTGTACTACCTGCGCGACCTGTCCGGCAAAGCCGCTCGCATCAAGGAAAAACTGTCCTGAGTGCAGTTTGCCCGGTGGCCGAGGCCGCCTAGCGAGAAAAAAGCAGCCTTCGGGCTGCTTTTTTGCGTTTTGAAACCCCAAGAATGTGATTGCCATGACGACCCGAGACCAGGAAATCCAGCGCCGCACCGAACTGTCGGTTACCCGCGTGACCAAGGCGGTGTTCCCCAATACCACCAACCACCACAACACCCTGTTCGGCGGCACCGCCCTGGCCTGGATGGACGAAGTGTCGTTCATCGCTGCCACGCGTTTCTGCCGCCTGCCGCTGGTGACCGTGTCTACCGACCGTATCGATTTCAAGCACCCGATTCCGGCGGGCTCGATCGTCGAGCTGGTGGGTACGGTGATCAAGGTCGGCAATACCAGCTTGCAGGTGCAGGTGGATGTGTTTGTCGAGAACATGTACCTGGATGGCCGTGATCGGGCAATCCATGGGGTGTTCAGCTTCGTCGCCATTGACGAGGACAAGCGCCCGGTGCCCGTGCTACCAGGCACCTGAGCATTACGGTTGCGCTGCTGGCTCGATCAATGCCACCAAGGTCCAGCCCGGTTGTGGCTGCAACGGGTTATCAGGGCTGGCTACATGGACCCAGCCATGGCCATCGCGCGCGAACAGCAAGTTTGCCCGTTCGCCATGCAGTGCCTGGTAGGCATCCCAGCCAAAGCCTTCGGTCAGGTTGGTGCTATACAGCTCGGCGCCTTGATGCAGACGGTTGGCCAGTTGCAGGTAGGTCATCGGCTTAGCCCCCAATAGATGCCCACGGTGTTCTTCGGCCGCCCGATGCTTGTCGCTACGTTGTTTCTCCAGGCCACTGGCTAGCACGAACAGCCGGCTGTGGCCGAAATCATGACGGAACCTGGCGCAGGCCAGGGCATTGATTTCGCCGGCGGGAGAGAGGCCCAGCAAGTGCCCGAGGCCGACCAGGTCCAGATGGGCGTCGGCATGCTGCGAGGCCGGGTTGCCAAAGTAGGTCGTGAGCCCGTCCATGCGTGCGGCGCGGATGTTTTCCCAACTGGAGTCCGTCAGCAAAACCCGGCAGCCCAATTGTTGAAGGGCTTTGGCGATAGCCCGGGCCGGTTCGTTGGCACCGACGATGAGAAACCCGCTGGGTGCCGGTTCGGCGACCTTGAGCAAGCGTGCCAGCGGCCTGGCCGTGGCGCTTTGCAGTACCACCGTGCCAATGATTACCGCGAAGGTCAACGGTACCAGCAGCAAGGCATCCTGGTGGCCGGCCTGGTGCAGACGGATGGCAAAAATAGCGGAAACGGCCGCAGCAACGATGCCGCGTGGCGCAATCCAGGCCAGCAGCGCGCGCTCCCGCCAGTTGAGTGTCGAGCCCAGTGTGGCCAGCCAAACATTGAGCGGACGTGCCAGCAGCTGGATCACCAGCAACAATGCCAGCACAGCAGGGCCAAGGCCCAGCAGGGCATGCAGGTCAAGGCGTGCAGCCAGCAGGATGAACAGGCCGGAGATCAGCAGCACACTGAGGTTTTCCTTGAAGTGCAGGATTTGCCGCACATCAACCCCGCGCATGTTGGCCAGCCACATGCCCATCACGGTCACCGCCAGCAGCCCGGACTCGTGCACGATCTGGTTGGCGGCGATGAAAATGCCCAGTACCGCCGCCAAAGACGCGAGATTGTGCAGATATTCTGGTAGCCACTGTTCGCGCATGATTTGCCCCAGTACCCAGCCCCCTGCCGCGCCCAGGGCGGTACCGCAGAAGATCACACCGGCAAAAGTGATAAGGCTCTGGCTCAGGCCGTTACCCTCGGCGCTGGCGATGATGAAGCTGTATACCACCACGGCGAGCAGTGCGCCGATGGGGTCGATCATGATCCCTTCCCAGCGCAGGATGTTCGCGATCGCAGACTTTGGCCGCACCACGCGCAGCATCGGCACGATCACCGTGGGGCCGGTCACCAGCGTCAGGGTGCCGAAAAGAATCGCCAGCGGCCAGTCGAACCCGAGCAGCCAGTGGGTTGCCAGTGCAATCACCAGCCAGGTGACCAGTGCACCCACCGTGACCAGGCGATGCACCACGCTGCCGATCTCGCGCCACTGCGACAGGTGCAGGGTCAGGCTGCCTTCGAACAGGATCAGCGCCACCGCCAGCGACACCAGCGGCATCAGCAATGGACCGAACAGCGCCTCGGGGTCGAGCCATCCCAGCGCCGGGCCGGCAAGGATCCCGGCCAACAACAGAAACAGAATCGCCGGCAGCTTCAGGCGCCAGGCCAGCCACTGGCAGGCGAGCGCTGCTGCGCCGATGCCGCCCACACTCAGAAGGATCTGCTGTTCGCTCATGCGGGCTCCCTATGCCGACGTTGTTATGAAAGACTAAGCGCCATTTCGTCGTTTGCCACCGAGATTTCATGCCCGCCCTCGACCACCCCCTGATCGACCAGTTCCTTGACGCCCTATGGCTGGAAAAAGGCCTGTCCGACAACACCCGCGTGTCCTACCGCAGCGACCTGGCCCTGTTCAATGGCTGGCTGCAGGAGCATTCGGTATCGCTGCCAGACGCCGGCCGCGACCTGATCCTCGATCACCTGGCCTGGCGCCTGGATCAGGGCTACAAGCCACGTTCCACGGCGCGTTTCCTCTCCGGCCTGCGCGGCTTTTTCCGTTACCTGCTGCGGGAAAAGCTGGTGGCCATCGACCCGACCCTGCAGGTCGACATGCCGCAATTGGGCAAGCCGCTACCCAAGTCGCTGTCCGAAGCCGACGTCGAAGCCCTGTTGCAGGCTCCGGACCTGGGCGAAGCCATTGGCCAACGCGACCGTGCCATGCTCGAAGTGCTCTACGCGTGCGGCCTTCGGGTTACCGAACTGGTCAGCCTGACCCTCGACCAGGTCAACCTGCGCCAGGGTGTGCTGCGGGTGATGGGCAAGGGCAGCAAGGAGCGCCTGGTGCCCATGGGTGAAGAGGCGGTGGTGTGGTTGGAGCGCTACCAGCGCGATGGTCGCGCCGAACTGCTCAATGGCCGACCCAGCGACGTGCTGTTCCCCAGTCAGCGCGGCGAGCAGATGACGCGCCAGACCTTCTGGCACCGTATCAAACACCACGCACGGGTTGCCGGCATCGACAAGCCGCTGTCGCCGCACACCCTGCGGCATGCCTTCGCCACCCACCTGCTCAACCACGGTGCCGACTTGCGGGTGGTGCAGATGCTGCTGGGCCACAGTGACCTGTCGACCACGCAGATCTATACCCACGTCGCCAAGGCCCGCCTGCAGCAGTTGCACGCCCAGCACCACCCGCGTGGATGAATGTTTTTCATGTTCCGCCGACCGGTCCTTGCGACCCCCTTCACTGGCAGCGTGATGTGGTAGGCTTGAGCGGTTTGCACCAAGGGCCGCACGGTCACCGCGTTTTTTCCGCAGGTGGCGCCCTCCGGCCCCTGTCCGCCTTCAGGAGTTCCCATGCGCGTGACCCAGTTTTTCGCCGCCGCCGCGTTGGCGCTGGCCAGTACCTTTGCCGTTGCCGCGGCAACCGATAGCAACGCCGGTGCCGAGCAGGCCATCCGTAAATCGTTGCAGAACCTCGAGTTGGAAGTGCCCGTGGAAAGCGTGGCCAGCAGCCCGCTCAACGGCCTGTATGAAGTCAAGCTGCAGGGCGGCCGCGTGCTGTACGCCAGCGCTGACGGCCAATTCGTGATGCAGGGCTACCTGTTCCAGATCCAGGACGGCAAGCCGGTCAACCTCACCGAAAAAACCGAACGCCAAGGTATCGCCAAGCTCATCAACGGCATTCCAGCCGCCGAGATGGTGGTTTATCCTGCCAAAGGCGAGACCAAGTCGCACATCACCGTGTTCACCGACACTACCTGCCCGTACTGCCACAAACTGCACGCCGAAGTGCCTGAGTTGAACCGTCGCGGTATCGAAGTGCGCTATGTCGCCTTCCCGCGTCAGGGCCTCGGTTCGGCGGGTGACCAGCAGTTGCAGGCGGTGTGGTGCTCCAGCGACCGCCGTGGGGCGATGGACAAAATGGTCGAAGGTGAAGAAATCAAGGCCGCCAAGTGCACCAACCCGGTCAGCAAGCAGTTCCAGCTGGGTCAGTCGATCGGTGTCAACGGCACGCCGGCCATTGTTCTTGAAAGCGGCCAAGTCATTCCGGGCTACCAGCCGGCACCGCAGGTCGCCAAGCTGGCACTTGCCAAGTAATCCAGTTCAGTACGCCGTCGTCATGGGGTGACGGCAAGTTTCACGGTCGGCAAACGTGTCGGCCGTTCAATGGGGAGTTCACAGTGAAACCGGTCAAAGTAGGCATCTGTGGGTTGGGGACCGTCGGTGGCGGAACCTTCAATGTACTTCAGCGCAACGCCGAGGAGATTGCCCGCCGTGCCGGGCGCGGTATTGAAGTGGCACAGATCGCCATGCGCTCGCAGAACCCGAACTGCCAGATTACCGGTACCCCCATTACCGCTGACGTGTTCGAAGTTGCAAGCAACCCGGAGATCGACATTGTCATCGAGCTGATCGGTGGCTATACCATCGCCCGCGACCTGGTGCTGAAGGCCATCGAAAACGGCAAGCACGTGGTCACTGCCAACAAGGCGCTGATTGCCGTGCACGGCAACGAAATCTTCGCCAAAGCTCGCGAGAAGGGCGTGATTGTCGCTTTCGAGGCGGCCGTAGCCGGTGGCATCCCGGTGATCAAGGCCATCCGCGAAGGCCTGTCGGCCAACCGCATCAACTGGCTGGCTGGCATCATCAACGGCACTGGCAACTTCATCCTCACCGAAATGCGTGAGAAGGGCCGTGCCTTCCCGGACGTGCTGGCCGAAGCTCAAGCGCTGGGCTACGCCGAAGCCGACCCGACCTTTGACGTAGAAGGCATTGACGCTGCGCACAAGCTGACGATCCTGGCGTCCATCGCGTTCGGTATCCCGCTGCAGTTCGACAAGGCCTACACCGAAGGTATCACCCAGCTGACAACGGCAGACGTGAACTACGCCGAGGCGTTGGGCTACCGCATCAAGCACCTGGGCGTGGCGCGTCGCACCGCCGAAGGTATCGAGCTGCGCGTGCACCCGACGCTGATCCCGGCCGACCGTCTGATCGCCAACGTCAACGGCGTGATGAACGCTGTCATGGTCAACGGTGATGCTGCCGGCTCCACCCTGTACTACGGTGCCGGCGCGGGTATGGAGCCTACCGCTTCGTCAGTGGTCGGCGACCTGGTCGACGTGGTCCGTGCCATGACCTCCGACCCGGAAAACCGTGTGCCGCACCTGGCCTTCCAGCCAGACTCGCTGTCGGCCCACCCGATCCTGCCGATCGAAGCCTGCGAAAGCGCCTACTACCTGCGTATCCAGGCCAAGGATCACCCGGGCGTACTGGCCCAGGTCGCCAGCATCCTCTCGGAGCGCGGTATCAACATCGAGTCGATCATGCAGAAGGAAGCCGAGGAACAGGATGGCCTGGTGCCAATGATCCTGGTGACCCATGGCGTGGTCGAGCAGCGTATCAATGACGCCATCGTCGCCCTGGAAGCCCTGCAGGACGTGGTCGGCAAGGTTGTGCGCATTCGCGTCGAGCAGCTCAACTAACAAATATTGCCGATGGGCCGCCCGCGCGGCCCCGGCCCCAGCATCGAAGGTTTGCACCCATGCGCTATATCAGTACCCGCGGCCAGGCACCGGCCCTGAATTTCGAAGACGTGCTGCTGGCTGGCCTGGCCAGCGACGGCGGCCTCTACGTGCCGGAAAACCTGCCACGCTTCACTCAGGAAGAAATCGCCTCGTGGGCCGGCTTGCCCTACCACGAGCTGGCCTTCCGCGTGATGCGTCCGTTCGTCGAGGGCAGCATCGCCGACGCCGATTTCAAGAAGATCCTCGAAGAAACCTACGGCGAGTTCGCCCACGCTGCGGTCGCCCCGTTGCGTCAGCTGAACAGCAACGAGTGGGTGCTGGAGCTGTTCCACGGCCCGACCCTGGCGTTCAAGGACTTTGCCCTGCAGTTGCTCGGTCGCCTGCTTGACCATGTGCTGGCCAAGCGCAACGAGCGCGTGGTCATCATCGGTGCCACCAGCGGTGATACCGGTTCCGCTGCAATCGAAGGCTGCCGCCGTTGCGACAACGTCGACATCTTCATCCTGCACCCGCACCAGCGTGTATCGGAAGTGCAGCGCCGCCAGATGACTACCATCTTTGGCGACAACATCCACAACATCGCCATCGAAGGCAACTTCGACGACTGCCAGGAAATGGTCAAGGCCAGTTTCGCCGACCAGTCGTTCCTCAAGGGCACCCGCCTGGTCGCCGTCAACTCGATCAACTGGGCGCGGATCATGGCCCAGATCGTCTACTACTTCCATGCAGCCCTGCAGCTGGGTGGCCCGGCGCGCTCGGTGGCGTTCTCGGTACCGACCGGCAACTTCGGCGACATCTTCGCCGGCTACCTGGCGCGCAACATGGGCCTGCCGGTCAGCCAATTGATCGTCGCCACCAACCGCAACGACATCCTGCACCGCTTCATGAGCGGCAACCAGTACGTCAAGGAAACCCTGCACGCGACCCTGTCGCCGTCGATGGACATCATGGTCTCGTCCAACTTCGAGCGCCTGCTGTTCGACCTGCATGGCCGCAACGGTGGTGCGATTGCCGAGCTGATGGCCAACTTCAAGCAAGGTGGCGGCTTCAGCGTCGAGCAAGACCGCTGGACCGAAGCCCGCAAACTGTTCGACTCGCTGGCTGTCAGCGACGAGCAAACCTGCGAGACCATCGCAGAAGTGTTCGCCGCCACCGGTGAAGTGCTCGACCCGCATACCGCAATCGGCGTGAAGGCTGCCCGCGAGTGCCGCCGCAGCCTGGACACGCCAATGGTGGTGCTGGGTACCGCGCACCCGGTCAAGTTCCCGGACGCGGTGGAGAAGGCCGGTGTGGGCAAGGCGCTGGAGCTACCCGCGCACCTCAGCGACCTGTTCAGCCGTGAAGAGCGTTGCACGGTCCTGGCCAATGACCTGAAGGCTGTACAGGGCTTTGTCAGCCAGCATGGCAACCGCGGCAAGCCGCTGTAATTGCATGGCGTTTGGGGCTGCAGCGCAGCCCCAACGTCTCAGCCTTTTCCCTCCGGTCTATCAGAAACATCCTATTCGGCCTGCCGAGCGCCAAGCATAAATTAGCCGGTCCTCCCATCAGGAGCGGCTCATGCACCAGCCCTATGTGTTGATTCACCAGGCTCGCCCATCCCACCAGATCCTCTTGCACCAGGCCCTCAATGGCCAAGGCGTCTTCAACGTGCGCATCAGCGAAAGCGTCGCTGACCTCGACGCCTGCCTCTGCGCTGAGCGTCGCCCTGACTTGCTGATCCTTGACCACGCCATGCCAGCCCGGGCCGGCCTTGCTTTGCTCGCCCAGCAGCGACGAGTGCGCGCATTGCTGTTCGTCGGCCGGCCTGCCCCAACGCGTCAAAACCTTGCCCAGGAGGCCAGAAAATGTGGCATGTGGGTGCTCGACGAGTTGCCCTGGCCGCTGTCGATGCCACGCCTGCAGCACGCCTTGCAAACACTGCAGGTGCGCCCAGGGTCGCGTATTCAAACTGTCATGCCAGCCCCGCATGCTCACTGAAGCGGGCGCGCTTGACGAACTTTCTGCGGCGCCTGCTGGTCAGTTACTTTAGGTCCCACCACGCAGCGAGTGATCCGGATGGAAAGAATCTGCAGCCTGCTCAACGAAGCCCTGACGCCCTATCAAACCCACCTCGGCATCGCCGATCCCAGTGGTAATCGTCAACTGACCGTTCACGACCCTCTCTCAGGTATTACCTTGCGGCGCACGGTCAGCGAGCGCCAATTGCAGGAGCAACGCCTGCTGATCGACCTTGTGGACGGCTTGCACCGAGACCTGCAGATAGCTGAGGGGCGGTTGCAGCCTTGTGTGATCGCGGCATTGCAGCATCGCCAACAACCGCAGGGAACCTTTGCCTGAGTGGCCTATCAGACAGTGTAGGGCAGCCAGCCAGTGCTTTGCTCCGGCGCCGGCAAGGCTGTCACGGGAAGTCCTCAAGGGCTTTCGCTTGGCCCCGGGCGTCTTCCCCAGCGCCTGGGGTTTCTTTTTCTGGGCAGGCACGTATCCCTCGGCTGCTCCTGCAACGACCGTGCAGACCGGCTAGGCTTATTTGTCCTCAAAGAAACGCCGGCTTTCCTCCAGATAGTCCTCCCGCAATGCCAGGTCCAGCCAGCGGGCATACAACCCTGGCAACACATCCCGGCGCAGGGTGGGCAGCAACTGGTCGATGTGGGCAACTGCCGCACGCCCCAATTCGCTGTCTGAACAGCCCACATGCAGAAACTGGTAGCGATCCACGCCCTGCACAGTATGAAACTGGTAGTCAGCCAGTGACCCGCCTTGTTGTTGGATCAGGTAGCGCACTTCAGGCCAGTAGCCGAGCACCAGGCGCAGGCGCCCCAACTGCTGCATCTGCAGCAGGTTGGCGGTGGCCTCGTTGCCGTAGTGGCGGCTGAGCGCGCTGTCGGGTAACTGGCGCAAGATGCTGTCAATCTGCGTGCCATAGCTGCGTTCCGCGACAATCCCCAGCTTTAGCGGCGCCTTGCTCAGCAGGCCATGCAGGTCTACCTGCTGGCCGTTGAGGTAGGGTGCCACCAGCGCCTGGTTTTCCTTGCGCAACACCAGGCCGCCGCTGAGCACGCCCAGCGATGGAACAGAAAAATGCACATATTTGGCCCGTTCCGGTGTCCACAGCAGGGTTGGGTCGCAGGTGAAGGTGTCACGGTCTTGCAGCATTTGGAGGCTGCGGGCGCGGTTGACCCGCACGATGCTGTGTTCGTACTCGGGCATCTGCCTTATCAGCAGCGGTAACAACTGGTCGATGACCCCCCGGCCTTCTTCCGGGCCATCAAAAATGGTGAACGGTGGCAGGTCGCGTACCAGCCAGAAGAGGTGCTCCTTGGCATGTGCGGGCTGCAACAGCAACGCAGGTAGCAGCCCGCAGAGCAGGACCAGGTGGCGTAGGCAGCGGGGCGCGCACATGGAACCGGTCAGCGCCAGGATCAGACCGTGCCCGCTGCGCGCAGGCTGGCGATGGCCGCTGCGTCGTAGCCCAGGCTGCCGAGCAGCGCCTCGGTATGCTCGCCCAAGGCCGGGCCGACCCATTCGCTAGAGCCGGGTGTTTCCGACAGCTTGGGCACGATGCCGGGCATGTGGAATGGCTTGCCATCCGGCAGCTTGGCCTGCAGGAACATCTCGCGTGCCAGGTACTGGGGGTCGTTGAACATGTCTTCGGCCGAATAGATACGGCTGGCCGGCACTTCGGCAGTGGTCAGCACCTGCATCAGTTGCTCCAGTGGCAGGCTGTTGGCCCAGCGGTCGATTACCCCGTACAGCTCGTCACGACGCAGGTCGCGGCCGTCGTTGCTGGCCAGGGTCGGGTCGTTGGCGAGGTCATCGCGACCGATGGCCTGCATAAAGCGCTTGAAGATCGCATCACCGTTGGCGCCGATCTGTACATGCTTGCCGTCGGCGCTTGTGTGGATGGAGGAGGGCGTGATGCCTGGCATGATGTTGCCGGTGCGTTCGCGGATGAAGCCGAACACATCGAATTCCGGGACCATGCTCTCCATCATGGCAAAGATCGCCTCGTACAGTGCCACGTCCACCACCTGCCCCTGGCCGCCATTGACTTCCCGGTGGCGCAGCGCCATCAGCGCGCCGATCACCCCCCACAGGGCGGCAATCGAGTCCCCGATGGAAATCCCGGTGCGCACTGGCGGGCGGTCATCGAAACCGGTGATGTAGCGCAGGCCGCCCATCGACTCGCCTACGGCACCGAAGCCTGGCTGGTCTTTCATCGGCCCGGTCTGGCCAAAGCCCGACAGGCGCACCATCACCAGGCGCGGGTTCAGCGCATGCAGCACATCCCACCCCAAACCAAGTTTTTCCAGCACGCCCGGGCGAAAGTTTTCGATCAGGATGTCGGCCTCGGCGAGCAGGCGTTTGAGGATATCGCGGCCCTCGGGGTGCTTGAGGTTGAGGGTGAGCGACTGCTTGTTGCGGGCCTGCACGAACCACCACAGCGAGGTGCCCTCGTACAGCTTGCGCCACTTGCGCAGCGGGTCGCCGCCATCGGGCGATTCGACCTTGACCACTTCGGCGCCGAATTCGGCACAGATACGCGAGGCGAACGGCCCGGCGATCAGGGTACCGAGTTCGACAACTTTAAGGCCGGCGAGGGGTTTGCTGGGCGTCGACATGGGGTGTCCGTGGCAGTTGGGCAGAGCCGTGGTTTTATCACACGTCGGTTACGCCGGGTACTGCTGCGGGGCATGGAAGGTGCGGATGGGGTAGACTGTGCCACTTTCTTTTGCACGAAGCCCGTCGACCATGGCCCAGCCGTCCACCACCTACAAGTTCGAATTGAATCTCACCGACCTTGATCGCAACGTCTACGAAAGCGTCAAACAGACTATCGCTCGGCACCCTTCGGAAACCGAAGAGCGCATGGCAGTTCGTTTGTTGGCGTACGCGCTCTGGTACAACGAGAACTTGTCGTTTGGCCGCGGCCTGTCGGATGTCGATGAGCCAGCGCTGTGGGAAAAGAGCCTGGACGATCGCGTGCTGCACTGGATTGAAGTTGGCCAGCCCGATGCCGATCGTCTGACCTGGTGCTCGCGTCGTACCGAACGCACCAGCTTGCTGGCTTACGGCAGCCTGCGAGTGTGGGAGGGTAAAGTGGTGAGCGCGGTCAAGAACCTGAAAAACCTGAGCATTGCCGCTGTGCCGCAAGAGGTGCTGGAAACCCTGGCGACCGACATGCCGCGTAGCATCAAGTGGGACGTGATGATCAGTGAAGGTACGGTATTCGTGACTGATGACCGTGGCCAGCATGAAGTACAACTGCAGTGGCTGCTCGGTGAGCGTGGTTGAAGCAACCCATGCGTATCGAACCTCGTCCGCTGCCGCCGACCCTGCCATTTCTGGGTAACCTGCCACCCTTGCTGACCCGCCTTTACGCCGCGCGCGGCGTGCAGAGCGAGGCCGAACTGGACAAGAGCCTGGCACGCCTGCTGCCGTACCAGCAGCTCAAGGGCATCGAGGCCGGTGTGGACCTGCTGGTCGAAGCGATCGACCAGCGCCAGCGCATCCTCATCGTCGGCGACTTCGATGCCGACGGTGCCACCGCCAGCACCGTCGGGGTGCTGGGCCTGCGCCTGCTGGGTGCGGCCCATGTCGATTACCTGGTGCCCAACCGCTTCGAGTATGGCTACGGCCTGACCCCGGAAATCGTCGAGGTGGCGCTGCAGCGCCAGCCGCAGTTGCTGATTACCGTGGACAACGGCATTTCCAGTGTCGACGGGGTGGCGGCCGCCAAGGCCGCCGGGCTCAAGGTGCTGGTCACCGACCACCACCTGCCGGGCGAGCAGTTGCCCGATGCCGATGCCATCATCAACCCCAACCAGCCGGGCTGCAGCTTTCCGAGCAAGTCACTGGCCGGGGTAGGGGTGATCTTCTATGTGTTGATGGCCCTGCGCGCTCGCTTGCGCAGCCTTGGGCGCTACGAGGCGCAGCCACAGCCGAACATTGGCGAGCTGCTCGATCTGGTGGCGCTGGGCAGTGTTGCTGACGTGGTGCCGCTGGATGCCAACAACCGCATCCTGGTGCACCAAGGCCTCGAGCGCATCCGCGCCGGCCGAGCCCGACCAGGGCTGAAGGCCATTCTCGAAGTGGCCCGCCGTGATCACCGG
Organism: Pseudomonas sp. 22515; assembly: GCF_052044625.1. NCBI lineage: Bacteria > Pseudomonadati > Pseudomonadota > Gammaproteobacteria > Pseudomonadales > Pseudomonadaceae > Pseudomonas > Pseudomonas sp. 22515. The sequence goes on along the minus strand of NZ_JBQENN010000023.1, from coordinate 71,551 downwards.
CGCATCACCTCGACCGACCTCGGTTTCATCCTCGGCCCGCGGTTGAACGCCGCAGGGCGGCTGGACGACATGAGCCTGGGTATCGAATGCCTGCTGTGCGAAGACGCGGCGTTGGCCCAGGACATGGCCCAGCAGCTGGACGACCTGAACCAGGACCGCAAATCCATCGAGCAGGGCATGCAGCGCGAGGCCCTGGCCCAGCTCAAGGACCTGCCGGTCGAGTCCATGCCCTACGGCTTGTGCCTGTTCGATGCCGATTGGCACCAAGGGGTGATCGGTATTCTGGCTTCGCGTCTGAAGGAACGTTACCACCGGCCGACCATTGCGTTCGCTGATGCTGGCGACGGCATGCTCAAAGGTTCGGCGCGCTCGGTGCCGGGGCTCCATATTCGCGATGCGCTGGATGCCGTGGCCGCGCGCCACCCGCACCTGATCAGCAAGTTCGGCGGCCACGCCATGGCTGCCGGTTTGTCGTTGCCAGAAGGCAACTTCCCGGCATTCGCCGAGGCCTTCGACGAAGAGGTGCGGCGTCAACTGCGCGAAGAAGACCTGACCGGCCGGCTGTTGTCCGACGGCAGCCTGGCGGTAGAGGAGTTCCACCTCGACCTGGCCAAGGCCCTGCGCCATGCCGGCCCATGGGGCCAACACTTCCCTGAGCCATTGTTCCATGGCGTGTTCCAGCTGGTGGAGCAGCGTGTGGTTGGCGAGCGGCACCTGAAGGTGGTGCTCAAGAGCGAGTGTGGCTCGGTACGGCTGGATGGCATTGCCTTCGGCGTCGATCGCGAAGTGTGGCCGAACCCGACCGTGCGTTGGGTCGAGTTGGCGTACAAACTGGATGTGAACGAGTTTCGCGGCAATGAAAGTGTGCAGTTGATGATTGCCCACATGGAGCCGCGCTGACGGTTTTGCGGGGCTTGCCTTGATTCTTGTGGTGTAGCGGAAATCCAGCGCCGCCCGCGCGGCGCATCGCGACGCAAGGCCGCTCCCACATTTGTTGCAACGTGGCCATGTCTGTGAGGCCATGGTTGTCAGCCTTGGCGCATGACTGAAGGCTGGGGGGGCGATAACAGCGACAACGCACAGGCATCGTCAGACCGACAAGGCGCGCAACCATGGCCTTGCAGGATTGGCACGTTGCAACAAATGTGGGAGCCTTGCGTCGCGATGCGCCGCGCGGGCGGCGCTCGATCTCACCGGCGACATCACCTTAGAGCCTGACACCCGCACCCCACACCCCACCCAAAATCCCATGGAACCTCCCCCCCACCCATTCTGGTCTAGTCTGAAGTTATGACCGGACCTGGGCCAGGGACGTGTAATTGAGTGTCCAGGCCGGATCACCATTGGAGTCCTTGGGAGGTGCCCTCATGAGCCTGCTGCTCGAGCCTTACACCCTGCGTCAGCTGACCTTGCCCAACCGCATCGCCGTGTCACCAATGTGCCAGTATTCAGCCGTCGATGGCTTGGCCAACGACTGGCATCTCGTCCATTTAGGCAGCCGCGCCGTCGGTGGCGCCGGCCTGGTAATCACTGAAGCCGTGGCGGTGACCGCCGATGGCCGTATCACTGCCGAAGACCTGGGCCTGTGGGACGACGCCCAGATCCCGCCGTTGCAACGCATCACCCGCTTCATCAGTGCCCAGGGGGCCGTGCCTGGCATCCAGCTGGCCCACGCGGGGCGCAAAGCCAGTACCTACCGCCCGTGGCTTGGCAAACAAGGCAGCGTCAAACTGGAGGAGGGCGGCTGGCAGCCGGTGGGGCCGTCGAAGATCGCTTTCGATCCGCAGCACACACCGCCACGCGAGTTGAGCCAGGACGAGATCCAGGAGGTGATCGCCGCCTTCGTCGCCTCGACCGAGCGCGCCTTGAAGGCTGGATTCAAGGTGGTGGAAATCCATGCTGCCCATGGCTACCTGCTGCACCAGTTCCTGTCACCGCTAAGCAACCAGCGCCGTGATCACTATGGCAGTTGCTTCGAAAACCGTATCCGCCTGACCCTGGAGGTGGTCGAGGCCGTGCGCAAGGCCTGGCCTGCCGAATTGCCGCTGTTCGTGCGGGTATCGGCTACCGATTGGGTGGAGGATGGCTGGAATCCGGATGAAACCGTCGAACTGGCACGCCGCCTGCGGGGTTTGGGCGTGGATTTGATCGATGTCTCTTCTGGCGGCACCTCGGTCAACGCCGAGATCCCCACCGGCCCCGGCTACCAGACCCGCTTTGCCGAGCGCGTGCGCAAGGAATCGGAAATCGCCACCGGCACTGTGGGCATGATCACCGAACCGGCCCAGGCCGAGCACATTCTGCGAACCGGCCAGGCCGATATCATCTTCCTCGCCCGCGAACTGTTGCGCGACCCGTACTGGCCACTGCATGCCGACGACGACTTGGGCGGCAACAAGGCCACCTGGCCTGCGCAGTACCAGCGAGCGACCAGCCGCGCCAACCCGATTCACGAGTCGGATTTGCGCGACTGACCCATGCATTGCGCGGCCCTTGCAGGAGCGGCCGTGTTTCGCGAAAGGGCCGCAAAGCGGCCCTGGGTTCAGCTATAGGCAGCCTTGCTGAGAATATCGCTTACCCATTGGTTGATGCTTTTTTCGGCCAGCTCCGCCTTGGCCGCCACACTGGCGTGAAGGGTAGGCTCAAGGCGTAGGCTGAGCTTGCCGGAATACGTTTTCTGCGGTTCCCGCCCAAGGCGTTCGCAAGTCTCAAGATAATCGTCAACGGCTTCTTCAAACGCCTGGCGCAACTCACTGATTGATTCGCCATGAAAACCTATCACGTCGCGAATACCGGCGACATGGCCGATCAACAACTGGTCTTCGTCGCTGTATTCGATACGAGCGGCGTATCCGCGGTAAGTCATTACATTCATGGTAATACTCCTGCCTGCTCAATGAACTGGCGGGCGTCTCTTAGTTGATAGGGCTTGGCGTGCCTGTCCGGATGAGGGCGGTGGAAGGTTGCCACTGCTCCATTGAGTTCAAAGCGAACCCGTGATCCTCTTCCTTCTACGACCCTGGCACCCAGCGATACCAGCAGAGACTCCACCCGCGCCCACTCCAGTGTTCTGGGAACCGGCCTTTTAAGTAGTGCTTCAAGTGTGGCTTGCTGATGATTATTCATGGTATCAGATTATGATACCAGTCAAGAGAGCTCAATGAACGTGCAGTAGGAGGGCGTAGATCACGGTTGAAGGAAAATTCTGAGACGTTGACCGAGGGGCATTCAAGCCCCTCGGTCAACGCGAGCACTTAGTGCTTGATCATCACATGCCGCACACAGGTGTAGTCCTCCAGCCCATACATCGACATGTCCTTGCCATACCCCGAATGCTTCTGCCCGCCATGGGGCATTTCGCTGACCAGCATGAAGTGGGTATTCACCCAGGTGCAGCCGTACTGCAAGCGCGCCGCCAGGCGGTGGGCGCGGCCGGTGTCGCGGGTCCATACCGATGAGGCCAGGCCGTAGTTGGAGTCGTTGGCCCATTCCAGTGCCTGCGCTTCATCGGTGAAGCGGGTGACCGAAACCACCGGGCCAAACACTTCGTTGCGCACGATCTCGTCGTCCTGCAGGGCGTCGGCCAGCACGGTAGGCTCGAAGAAAAAGCCATCGCCCGCTATCGGCTTGCCACCGGTTACCAGACGAATGTGCGGCTGGGCGATGGCCCGCTGCACCAACCCGGCGACCTTGTCGCGGTGCTGGGCACTGATCAGCGGACCCAGTTCGGTTTCTTCGGATTCCTGCAAGCCCGGCTTGAGGCTGGCTACGGCTTTACCCAGGCGTTCGACGAAGCGCTCGTAGATCCCGTCCTGGACGTACAGGCGGCAGGCTGCGGTGCAGTCCTGGCCAGCGTTGTAGAAGCCGAAGGTGCGGATGCCGTCGATGGCGGCATCGATGTCTGCGTCATCGAACACCAGCACCGGCGCCTTGCCGCCCAGCTCCATGTGCATGCGTTTCACGCTGTCGGCGGTGGCGCTGATGATGTGCGCGCCAGTGGGGATCGAGCCGGTCAGCGACACCATGCGCACCTTTGGATGGCTGACCAGCGGGTTGCCGACCGTCTGGCCGCGGCCGAAGAGAATGTTCAGCACCCCCGGCGGCAGCAAGTCCTGGGCCAGCTCGCCCAGGCGCAGGGCCGTCAGTGGCGTCAGTTCGGATGGCTTTATCACCACCGTGTTGCCGGCAGCCAGGGCCGGGGCGATTTTCCAGGCGAGCATCATCAGCGGGTAGTTCCACGGCGCGATGGACGCCACCACACCCAACGGGTCGCGCCGGATCATCGAGGTGTGGCCCGGCAGGTACTCGCCTGCCGCCGAGCCGCCCAGGCAGCGCGCAGCACCGGCAAAGTAACGGAACACGTCGGCAATCGCCGGGATCTCGTCATTCAGTGCAGCGTTCAGGGGCTTGCCGCAGTTCTGCGATTCCAGCCGGGCCAGTTCATCGCCATGGGCTTCGATGGCGTCGGCCAGCGCCAGCAAGGCCTGCGAACGTTCTTTAGGGCTGGTTTGCGACCAGCTGTCGAAGGCTTGGTCGGCAGCGCGTACGGCGCTGTCTACCTGTGCCTCGGTGGCTTCGTTGATCTGCGCCAGGGCAGTGCCCAGCGCCGGGTTGAGCACGGTCCAGGCCGGGCCTTGGCCAGCGACCAGCTGGCCATTGATCAGCATCTGCGTTTGCATCGGGGGCTCCTCCAGGGTCATTTTCCACCGCCCGCGACGCTGTCTCCGCCACGGGTCAGGTAATAGGCGCCAAGAATCGGCAGCATGGTCACCAGCATCACCAGCATGGCGACAACGTTGGTCACGGGCACGTCGCGTGGGCGGCTGAGCTGGTTGAGCAGCCAGATCGGCAGGGTGCGCTCATGGCCGGCGGTGAACGTGGTGACGATGATTTCATCGAACGACAAGGCAAAGGCCAGCATGCCGCCCGCCAGCAGCGCCGAGCCGAGGTTGGGCAGGACGATGTAGCGGAAGGTCTGCCAACCGTCGGCACCAAGGTCCATCGAGGCTTCGATCAGGCTTTGCGAGGTACGCCGCAGGCGGGCGATCACGTTGTTGTAGACGATCACCACGCAGAACGTGGCGTGGCCGACTACGATGGTGAACACCCCGGGCTCTATCCCCAGCGTCTTGAACGCCGAGAGCAGGGCGATACCGGTGATGATGCCTGGCAGGGCAATGGGCAGGATCAGCACCAGCGAAATGCTCTCCTTGCCGAAGAAGCTGCGCCGATAGAGCGCCGCCGAGGCCAGCGTACCGAGCACCAGTGCGATCAAAGTGGCCAGGCAAGCCACCTGCAGTGACAGCTTGATTGCCTCGAGCACATCGGGCCGGGCAAAGGCCACGTCGATCCACTTCAGGGTAAAGCCCTTGGGCGGAAAGCTGAACGCCGCGTCTTCGGTGTTGAAGGCGTACAGGAAGATGATCAGGATCGGGAAGTGCAGGAACAACAACCCGCCCCAGGCCGCCAGGCGCAGCCCTGCAGACGCTTTTTCAGAGTGCATCGAAGGCCCCCAGACGCTTGACGATGGCCAGGTATACCGCGATCAGCACGATGGGCACCAAGGTGAACGCGGCGGCCATCGGCATGTTGCCGATCGCCCCTTGCTGGGCATAGACCATGCTGCCGATGAAGTAGCCGGGCGGCCCGACCAGCTGCGGCACGATGAAGTCGCCCAGGGTGAGCGAGAAGGTGAAGATCGAGCCGGCGGCGATGCCGGGGATCGACAGCGGCAGGATCACCTGCACGAAGGTTTGCCCTGGCCGGGCGCCCAGGTCGGCCGAAGCCTGCAGCAACGACGGTGGCAAGCGCTCCAGCGAGGCCTGGATCGGCAGGATCATGAATGGCAGCCAGATGTACACGAACACCAGGAAGCGCCCCAGGTGCGAAGTCGACAGCGTGCTGCCGCCCACGCCCGGCAAGGCCAGCACCGCCTGCAGCAGGCCGTCCAGGTGCAACTGCTGGACGAACCATTGGGCCACACCGCCCTTGGCCAGAAGCAGGGTCCAGGCATAGGTCTTGACGATGTAGCTGGCCCACATCGGCATCATCACCGCGATGTAGAAAAACGCCTTGGTCTTGCCGCTGGTGTAACGCGCCATGTAATAGGCGATGGGGAAGGCCAGTACCGCGCTGGCCAGCGACACCGCCACCGCCATGCCCAGGGTGCGCAGGATGATGTCGAAGTTCGACGGGTTGAACAGTGCGGCGAAGTTGCCCAGGGTCAGGTCCGGGGTCACCGCCATGGTGAAGTCGTCGAAGGTATAGAAGCCCTGCCACAGCAGGTTCAGCAGCGAACCCAGGTAAATCGCGCCGAACCAGGTCAGCGGCGGGATCAACAGCAGTGCCAGGTACAGGTTGGGGCGCCGGTACAGCAGGTTGGACAGGGCGCGCAGTGTGCTCATCTCAGCGGCCCTCGGTTTCCTGCAGCACCGTCATGGCTTCGCGGGGCCAGTGCGCCTGCAGGCGTTGCCCGGGCTGCCAGGCCTGCACCTGCTTTTGCCAGCGGTCATTGGCCTGGCTTACTGCCAGCAGTTGACCGTTTTCCAGCTGCAGTTCGTAGCGTGTGGCGCTGCCTTGGTACTGGACATCACGCAGCACGCCGCTGACCTGTACCTCATGGCTGGTCACCACCGGGTCGCCCAGGCGAATGTGCTCGGGACGGATGGAGAAGGGCGCCGGGCTGCCGTTGAGCTGCATGGCCAGCTCGCCCCGCACCACGTTGGACGTGCCGACGAATTCAGCGACGAAGGTTGTGCTGGGCTTCATGTACAGGTTGCGCGGGGTGTCGACCTGTTCGATACGACCGCGGTTGAACACCGCGACCCGGTCGGACATCGACAGTGCTTCGGTCTGGTCGTGGGTGACGAAGATGAAGGTGATGCCCAGTTGGCGTTGCAGCTTTTTCAGCTCACCTTGCATCTGCTCGCGCAATTTCAGGTCCAGCGCGCCCAGTGGCTCATCGAGCAGCAGCACCCGCGGGCGGTTGACCAACGCCCGGGCCAGGGCTACGCGCTGACGCTGGCCGCCAGACAGCTGTGCCGGCTTACGCGCGCCATAGCCGGCCAAGGCCACCATGGCCAGGGCTTCTTCGGCGCGGCTGTGGCGTTCGGCCTTGCCCACGCCTTTTACCTTCAGGCCATAGGCGATGTTGTCCAGCACGTTCATGTGCGGGAACAGCGCATAGTCCTGGAACACTGTGTTGACGTCACGTTGGTAGGGCGGCAGGCCAGCGGCCTCGACCCCTTGGATGCGGATCGAACCGCTGGAGGGTTGCTCGAAGCCTGCGATCAGGCGCAGGCAGGTGGTCTTGCCCGAGCCGGAAGGGCCGAGCATGGAAAAGAACTCGCCATCGATGATGTCGATGCTGACCTGGTCGACGGCCTTGACCTCGCCGAAGGTGCGGGAAACCTGGGTGAACTGGACGGCTAGGGGCATGCGTGGACTCCAGGTATGAATATGTCTCCTGTGCCGGCCTCTTCGCGGGCAAGCCCGCTCCTACAGGAGGAGCGCCACCCTTGCAGGCGGTGANGAAAAGGCCGGTACAGGCATTCAGACAACCTCAGCGACCACCCATGATCGCAATGTAGTCCTGGGTCCAGCGGCTGTAAGGCACGAACTTGCCGCCTTGGGCCTGCGGTGTTTTCCAGAAGGCAATCTTGTCGAAGTTGTCAAAGCCGTTGGTCTTGCAGCCCTCGGCCCCCAGCAGCTCGCTGCCGGTGCACGCCGCCGGCACAGCCGGCAACGAGCCGAACCAGGCCGCCACATCGCCTTGCACCTTAGGTTGCAACGACCAGTCCATCCATTTGTAGGCGCAATTGGGGTGCTTGGCCTCGGCGTGCAGCATGGTGGTGTCGGCCCAGCCGGTCGCGCCCTCCTTGGGAATGGTCGAGGCCACTGGCTGGTTCTCGGCCTTGAGGCCATTGACCATGTAGCCCCAGGAGCTGGAGGCAACCACGCCTTCGTTTTTCACATCGCTCATCTGCACCGTGGCGTCATGCCAATAGCGGTGGATCAGCGGTTGTTGCTGGCGCAGCAGTTCCAGCACGGCCTTGTATTGTGCCTCGTTCAGTTCGTACGGGTCCTTGATGCCCAGTTCGGGCTTGGCCGACTTCAGGTACAGCGCTGCATCGGCGATGTAGATCGGCCCGTCATAGGCTTGCACGCGGCCCTTGTTCGGCTTGCCGTCGGGCAGGTTCTGCGGCTCGAACACCACGCTCCAGCTGGTGGGTGCCTGCTTGAAGGTGTTGGTGTTGTACAGCAGCACGTTTGGCCCCCACTGGTACGGCGTGCCGTACACCTGCTTGTCGACCACATACCAGCCACCGTTCTGCAGGCGCGGGTCGATGGTTTTCCAGTTGGGGATCAAGGCGGTGTTGATCGGCTGTACGCGCTTGCCTGCAATCAGCCGCAGCGATGCATCGCCCGAGGCGGTGACCAGGTCATAGCCGCCCTTGGTCATCAGGCTGACCATCTCGTCCGAGGTGGCGGCCGTTTTCACGCTGACCTTGCAGCCGGTTTCCTTTTCGAATCCGGTCACCCAGTCGTAGGCCTTGTCGCTTTCACCGCGTTCGATGTAGCCGGGCCAGGCGACGATGTCCAGGCGCCCCTCGCCGGCCCCCAGGGCCTTGGGCGCTTCGGCGGCCTGCAGGCTGGCGCTGGCCAGCATGGCGCAGGTGGTGGCGCCGAGCAATGCGGTCTTGTGCACTGACATGGTGTTCCCTCTTCTTGGCGATCTTGTTCGGGCAGTCATGAGGCAAGCAGTGAAGCAATTGTTATAAACGTAGTGCGTGAGTGCGAGGTATTGGCGATATCGAGTCTAGTTGGCTTTTTGCCAGCTAACGCAACATCCTGAAGCAAATCCCTGCATGGCGTGTGCTCGGCCAAGCCTTACTCTGGCGTTTGAATCTTCTTACGTGGAGACACGCGAATGAATACCCGGGGCTTGCTTGATCAACTCCTCAAATCCGGCCAGCAACTGCTCGAGAAGCAGGGGGGCACCACCAAGCCTGGCAACCCTTCAGGCGGGTTGGGCGGGTTGTTGTCCGGAGCAGGGGGCGGCCTGCTGGGTGGGGGCGCTCTGGGCCTGTTGCTGGGTAGCAAGAAGGCCCGTAAGTACGGTGGCAAGGCCCTGACTTACGGTGGCCTCGCCGCGCTGGGGGTGCTGGCCTATAAAGCTTACGGCAACTGGCAGGCAAACCAGCGGGGGGCCGCAGCCGAGCCTCAAACCATCGACCGCCTGCCGCCGGCCCAGGCCGAGCAGCACAGCCAGGCGGTACTGCGCGCCCTGGTGGCGGCGGCCAAGTCCGATGGGCATATCGACGAGCGCGAGCGGGCGTTGATCGAGGGCGAATTCACGCGCCTGGACAGCGACCGCGAATTGCAGCACTGGCTGCATGCCGAGCTGAACAAGCCGCTGGACCCGGCCGAAGTGGCCCGCGCTGCGCAAACGCCGGAGATGGCTGCCGAGATGTACCTGGCCAGCGTGATGATGGTCGATCAGGAAAACTTCATGGAGCGTGCCTACCTGGATGAGCTGGCACGCCAACTGCGGCTGGACCCGGGATTGCGCCAGGAGCTGGAGGCTCAGGTGAGGGATGCGGTTGCGCAGTAGCAGCGCTTATCAGGACATTTTCTGCGCTTGTCGAGCCGAGCGCGGAAAATGTCACGGCAAGCCTTGCCAGCTTTTACCCACTCCGCGCATTTCCCCCGATAAACCGTAAGACCTCTGGGCTATACTTCGGCGATTTTTCCCGCTCGTTGTGAATTCCTGAGGGCTGAATGTGAAGAACTGGACCTTGCGCCAACGGATCCTGGCAAGTTTCGCCGTGATCATCGCCATCATGCTGCTGATGATTGTGGCCGCCTACTCGCGGTTGGTGGCTATCGAAACCGCCGAAGAGGCAGTGGGGACCGACAGCATTCCTGGCGTCTACTACAGCTCGATGATTCGCAGCGCCTGGGTCGACAGCTACGTCACCAGCCAGCAACTGGTGGGCCTGTCCAACCATCGTGAAATCACTTCGGCCGACCTGGAACTGTTCAGAAGCTTCGATAACCGGCTGAAGCAATACATGGCCAGCTACCAGGCCACCATCCAGGACAAAGACGACCAGGTCCGCTTCGACAGCTTCGTGCAACTGGAAGAAAGCTACCTCAAAATCGTCAACCAGGTGCTGGATGCGTACGGTCAGCGCAACTACGACGAGGCCCAGCGGCTGATCACCGAGGTCCTCACTCCGGCCTGGAAGGATGGGCGCGAGCACCTGAATGAAGTGATCGAGAATAATCGGGCCTCTGCCGATGCCGCCACCAACGATATCGTCAACGCAGTCAACACGGCCAAGGGCAGCATGGTGGTCTCACTGCTGCTGGCAATCGTCGCTGCCGGCATCTGCGGCCTGTTGCTGCTGCGCGCTATCACAGCGCCCATGCAGCGTATCGTGCATGCCCTCGACAAGCTGCGTTCCGGTGACCTGAGCATGCGCCTGAGCCTGGATCGCAAGGACGAATTCGGTGCCATCGAAAGCGGCTTCAACGAAATGGCCGAGGCACTGGCCAACCTGGTGGCCCAGGCCCAACGCTCGTCGGTGCAGGTGACCACTTCGGTCACCGAAATTGCCGCCACGTCCAAGCAACAGCAGGCCACCGCCACCGAGACGGCCGCCACCACCACCGAAATTGGCGCCACCTCGCGGGAAATCGCCGCGACTTCGCGGGACCTGGTGCGCACCATGACCGAAGTGACGACGGCTGCTGACCAGGCATCCAGTCTGGCAGGCTCCGGGCAGCAGGGCCTGGCACGCATGGAAGAGACCATGCACCAAGTGATGGGCGCAGCCGACCTGGTCAATGCCAAGCTCGGTATCCTCAACGAGAAAGCCAGCAACATCACCCAGATGGTGGTAACCATCGTCAAGGTTGCCGACCAGACCAATCTGCTGTCGCTCAACGCCGCCATCGAAGCGGAAAAGGCCGGTGAATATGGCCGCGGCTTTGCCGTGGTCGCGACCGAAGTGCGCCGCCTGGCCGACCAGACCGCCGTGGCCACCTACGACATCGAGCAAATGGTGCGCGAGATCCAGTCGGCAGTGTCGGCCGGTGTCATGGGGATGGACAAGTTCTCCGAAGAAGTGCGCCGCGGCATGTTCGAGGTGCAACAGGTGGGCGAGCAACTCAGCCAGATCATTCACCAGGTGCAGGCTTTGGCGCCGCGCGTATTGATGGTCAACGAAGGCATGCAGGCCCAGGCCACCGGTGCCGAGCAGATCAACCAGGCACTGGCCCAGCTCAGCGATGCCAGCACCCAGACTGTCGAGTCGCTGCGCCAGGCCAGCTATGCCATCGATGAGCTGAGCCAGGTGGCCGCGGGCCTGCGTGGCGGCGTGTCGCGCTTCAAAGTCTGACCGCGATGAACGACTTGCAACTGCGCACCGCGCGGGCGGCGAACACCGAGGGGGCGTTGTACCTGCAGTTTCGCATCAGAACGCAGCGTTTTGCCCTGAGCGTGCACGAGGTGATCGAAGTGTTGCCGCGTCAGCCGCTCAAGCCGATCGCCCAGGCACCTGCCTGGGTCGCGGGCATCCTCGCCCATCGTGGCCAGTTGGTTCCGGTCATCGACCTTGCCGCCTTGAGCTTTGGCCAGCCGGCGGTGCAACGCACCAGCACCCGCCTGGTACTGGTGCACTACCGAGGCGGCCTGCAGCTTGGCCTGATCCTGGAGCAGGCCACCGAAACCCTGCGTTGCCAACCGGACGAGTTCCAGCCCTATGGGGTGGACACCGGTGAAGCGCCTTATCTGGGCCCGGTGCGCCAGGATGCCCAGGGGCTGCTGCAGCGCATCGAAGTCAATGACCTGCTGCCCGACACCGTGCATGCATTGCTGTACACGCAAGACCCGACAGGGATGCCAACATGAACGAACAGCGTTTCTTCCGCTTCTTGCGCGAGCGTATTGGCCTGGACGTGGAGTCGGTGGGCGCGCCCATGGTCGAACGCGCGCTGCGCCAACGTTGCGTGGCTGCGGGTGCGATGGACCTGGACGATTACTGGCTGCGCCTGCAGCAGTCGGCAGATGAGCAACAGGCGCTGATCGAAGCGGTGATTGTCCCGGAAACCTGGTTTTTCCGTTACCCCGAATCCTTCACTGCGCTGGCCAGCCTGGCCCATAAACGCCTGGCTAAACTGGCTGGCGCGCGCCCGCTGCGATTACTCAGCCTGCCGTGTTCTACTGGCGAGGAACCCTATTCGCTGGCCATGGCCTTGTTTGACGCCGGTATGGCGCCTGGGGCATTCCTTGTCGATGGAATGGACATCAGCCCAAGTTCAGTAGCCAAGGCCGTGCAGGCGGTGTATGGGCGCAATGCGTTCCGGGGTAGCGAACTGGGTTTTCGCGAGCGCTACTTCGATGCTCTGGACGAAGGCCACCGCCTGCATGAGCGGGTACGCCAGCAAGTCAGCCTGCGGGTGGGCAATGTACTTGACCCGGCGCTGGCCAGCCGCGACGGCCTGTATGACTTCGTGTTCTGTCGCAATCTGTTGATCTATTTCGACGTACCGACCCAACAGCGTGTGTTCGAAGTGCTCAAGCGCTTGCTGCATCCGCAGGGTGTGCTGTTCATCGGCCCGGCCGAAGGCAGCTTGTTGGCACGCATGGGCATGCGTCCATTGGGGATCGCCCAGTCGTTTGCGTATGTGCGTCATGACGGCGACAGCGCCCCCTTGGCAGCGGCACCCGCCCAACCCGCCAAGCGTGCGTTCACGACGTTGCCCGCACCGGTTTATCCGCAGCCCAGTGTGCCGTTGCCGCGTCCGCTGCGTGTGCTGCCCGTGGTGGCCAGGCCAGCGCCAGCCCGCGAGCACAGGCACGAGGGGGCCAGCGAATTGCTGGCCGACATTGCCCGGCTGGCCAATGCCGGTGCCAGCGAGCAGGCCCGTAGCGAATGCCAACGCTACCTGAGCCAGTACCCGCCGTCGGCACAGGTGTACTACTGGCTGGGTTTGCTCAGTGATACCGAAGGCGATGCGCAGCAGGCGCTGAGCCACTATCGCAAGGCCCTGTACCTGGAACCACAGCACCCCGAGGCGCTGGTGCACCTGGCCGCCTTGCTGGCGGCCCAGGGTGACCTGGCCGGCGCTCGGCGCCTTCAGGCGCGCGCGGCGCGGGCTGGCCGGGAGTCTGAACGATGAACAGTGAATCCGCGATGCAGTTGCTCGCCGAGGATGACGCGCACATCGACGACTGCTGGAACCGTATTGGCGTGCGCGGCGACAAGCAGTGCCCACTGCTGGAGCGGCATGTTCATTGCCGCAATTGCGAGGTGTATGCCGCTGCGGCCACGCGTTTGCTCGACCGCTATGCGCTGGTGCAGGAGCATCAGGCTGCAGCGGTGCAGCCGGACGCGGAAAACACCGGTCGCTCCATGCTGCTGTTCCGTCTGGGCGAAGAGTGGCTGGCGCTGGCTACCGCCTGCCTGGCCGAAATCGCCCCGTTGCAGGCGGTGCATTCATTGCCGCACCAGCGCTCGCGGCTGCTGCACGGGGTTGCCAATGTACGCGGAGCGTTGGTGCCGTGCCTGTCACTGGCTGATTTGCTGGGCGTGCAGGCCGGCTCCACCGAGCAACGCAGCGCACGGGCGATGCCCCGTATGCTGATTCTGGCCGCCGAAGGTGGGCCGGTGGTGATGGCTGTCGAGGAAATCGACGGTATTCACCGGCTCGACCCGCAGTTGCTGGGCAGTGGCCGGGACGCCACACGCTTCACCGCCGCAGTCTTGCAGTGGCGCGGCCGCAGCGTGCGGGTTCTGGACGATCAACATTTACTGTCTGCCGTGCAGCGGAGCCTGTCATGACCCCAGAGCAAATGCGCGACGCATCGTTGCTCGAACTGTTCAGCCTGGAGGCCGAGGCGCAGACCCAAGTGCTCAGTGCCGGCCTGATGGCACTGGAGCGCAACCCCACCCAGGCCGACCAGCTCGAGGCTTGCATGCGCGCTGCCCACTCGCTCAAGGGGGCAGCGCGCATTGTCGGGGTGGATGCTGGTGTCAGTGTCGCCCACGTGATGGAAGACTGCCTGGTGGCGGCCCAGGAAGGCCGACTACGGCTGACCGCCGAGCATATTGACGCGCTGTTGCAAGGTACCGACCTGTTGATGCGTATTGCCACCCCCGGCGATGCCGGTGCGCAGGCGACCTTGCCGGTGTTTCTTGCGCAAATGGCCAGCCTGCTCGACCCGGGCGCCTCTGCCATGCCTGTCGTGCCGCTGGCTGCATCCGTGCCGCCGGAGCCGCCGCTGGCAACCCTGCCGCCTGCACCTAGGGTAATGCCAGCCGAACCGCCGGAACCAGAGCCCGAACCCGCCCTGCGGCGCAAGGCTGGCAAGCGCGCTGGAGAAGGTGCCGAGCGGGTACTGCGTGTTACCGCCGACCGCCTTAATAGCCTGCTTGACCTGTCCAGCAAGTCGCTGGTGGAAACCCAGCGGCTCAAGCCATACCTGGCTACCCTGCAGCGCCTCAAGCGCATGCACGGGCAAGGTATGCAGGCGCTTGACGGCTTGCGCATGCAGCTGGAAGACACGGGGCAGGGCAACGAGGTGCTCGAAGCCTTGGCACAGACCCAGCGCCTGCTGGCAGAAACCCAGCAGATTCTGCAGCAGCAGGCGGCCGACCTGGATGAGTTCGGCTGGCAGGCCAGTCAGCGTGCGCAGTTGTTGTATGACACCGCCCTGGCCTGCCGGATGCGGCCGTTTGCCGACGTGCTGACCGGGCAAAGCCGCATGGTCCGCGACCTGGGCCGTTCGCTGGGCAAGCCGGTGCGGCTGGTGGTGGAAGGGGAGAAGACCCAGGTTGACCGCGATGTGCTGGAAAAGCTCGAAGCACCGCTGACCCACCTGTTGCGCAATGCCGTCGACCACGGCATCGAGTTGCCCGAGCGGCGCTTGCTGGCGGGCAAGCCGGACGAGGGGGTGATCCGCCTGCGGGCTTCGCACCAGGCGGGCATGCTCAGCCTGGAACTGATCGACGATGGCGCCGGTATCGACCTGGAGCGCCTGCGCAGCAGCATCGTCGAGCGCGCCCTGTCGCCCGCTGACACGGTGACGCGGATGAGTGAGGCGGAGCTGCTGACGTTCCTGTTCCTGCCCGGTTTCAGCCTGCGTGACAAGGTTACCGAAGTGTCCGGGCGCGGTGTGGGGCTGGATGCGGTGCAGCACTTGATCCGCGAGCTGCGCGGCTCGATCGAATTGACCCAGGTGGCAGGGCAGGGCTGTCGCTTCCATCTTCAGGTGCCGCTGACCCTGTCGGTCGTTCGCAGCCTGGTGGTCGAGGTGGGCGGGGAGGCTTACGCTTTCCCGCTGGCGCATATCGAACGCACGCTGGAAGTGACCGCCGAGCAGATCGTGCAGATCGAAGGGCGCCAGCACTTCTGGCACGAAGGCCGGCATATTGGCCTGGTGGCGGCCAGCCAGTTGCTCAATCGCCCGGCGGGGCAAAGCGACGAAGCCAGCTTGCGGGTAGTGGTGATTCGTGAGCGCGAGCAGCTGTACGGGGTGGCCGTGGAGCGGTTGGTGGGGGAACGGGTGCTGGTCGTGATGCCGCTCGACCCACGCCTGGGGAAGGTGCAGGACATTTCCTCCGGCGCCTTGCTCGATGATGGCTCGGTGGTCCTGATTGTCGATGTCGAAGACTTGCTACGCTCGGTGGAAAAACTGCTCAGCACCGGCAGCCTGGAACGCATCGAACGCGGCAGCAGCGGAGCCCGTGGCGCTGTCCGCAAACGCATCCTGGTGGTCGATGACTCGCTGACCGTGCGCGAACTGCAGCGCAAACTGCTGGGCAACCGTGGCTACGACGTGGCAGTGGCGGTTGATGGCATGGACGGCTGGAACGCCCTGCGCAGTGAGGACTTCGACCTGCTGATCACCGACATCGACATGCCGCGCATGGACGGTATCGAGCTGGTTACCCTGGTGCGTCGCGACCAGCGTCTGCAGTCATTGCCGGTGATGGTGGTGTCCTATAAAGACCGTGAGGAAGACCGACGGCGTGGCCTGGACGCCGGCGCCGACTACTATTTGGCAAAGGCCAGTTTCCACGACGATGCGTTGCTGGATGCTGTTGTGGAACTGATCGGAGGTGCTCAGGGATGAAGATCGCCATCGTCAATGACATGCCCCTGGCCGTCGAAGCGTTGCGCCGGGCGGTTGCCCTGGAGCCCGCACACCAGGTCGTGTGGGTGGCCAGCAACGGTGCCGGGGCGGTGCAGCGCTGCACCGAGCAGTTACCGGACCTGATCCTCATGGACCTGATCATGCCGGTGATGGACGGTGTCGAGGCGACCCGGCGGATCATGGCCGAAACCCCGTGCGCCATTGTCATCGTCACGGTCGACCGCAAGCAGAACGTACACCGGGTATTCGAGGCCATGGGCCATGGCGCGCTCGATGTGGTCGACACGCCTGCGCTGGGCGCTGGCGATGCCCGCGAAGCAGCGGCGCCATTGTTGCGCAAGATCCTCAATATTGGCTGGCTGGTCGGCCAGCAGCGGGCACCTGCCGCAAGGTCGGTGGCTGCGCCGCTGCGCGAGGCTTCCCAGCGCCGCGGGTTGGTGGCAATCGGGTCTTCGGCGGGGGGGCCGGCAGCACTCGAAGTGCTGCTCAAGGGTTTGCCGGCCGCGTTTCCGGCGGCCATCGTGCTGGTCCAGCACGTGGACCAGGTGTTTGCCGCAGGCATGGCCGAATGGCTCAGCAGCGCAGCAGGCCTGCCGGTGCGTCTGGCCCGTGAAGGCGAACCGCCGCAGCCAGGGCAGGTACTCCTGGCCGGTACCAACCACCACATTCGCCTGCTACAGAATGGCCAACTGGCCTACACTGCCGAACCTGTGAATGAAATCTACCGGCCCTCGATCGATGTGTTCTTCGAGAGCGTGGCACGTTACTGGAATGGTGATGCAGTGGGCGTGCTGCTCACCGGCATGGGCCGCGACGGTGCCCAGGGCCTGAAGCTGATGCGTCAGCAGGGCTTTCTGACCATTGCCCAGGACCAGGCCAGCAGCGCGGTGTACGGCATGCCCAAGGCTGCTGCGGCTATTGATGCCGCCGTGGAAATTCGCCCGCTGGAACGCATTGCCGGGCGCTTGACTGAATTTTTCGCAAAATGACGAAATGTATTGAATCACGCCGCCAGGCCGGTAGTGATCGGGTGAACAATGATGAATGATTTACCGATCGAAGGTTTCGCGACCACCAACGAGAACTCGGCGATGGTGCTGCTGGTCGATGACCAGGCCATGATCGGCGAAGCGGTGCGGCGTGGCTTGGCCGATGAAGACAACATCGACTTCCACTTCTGTGCCGACCCGCACCAGGCGGTGGCCCAGGCCATGCGCATCAAGCCCACGGTCATTCTTCAAGACCTGATCATGCCTGGCCTGGACGGCTTGACCCTGGTGCGCGAATACCGCAACAACCCAGTGACCCAGGACATCCCGATCATCGTCCTGTCGACCAAGGAAGACCCGCTGGTCAAGAGTGCAGCATTTGCCGCCGGGGCCAACGATTACCTGGTCAAGCTGCCTGATACCATCGAACTGGTGGCCCGCATCCGCTACCACTCGCGTTCCTACCTGACCCTGCTGCAGCGCGATGAGGCCTACCGTGCCCTGCGCGTCAGCCAGCAGCAGTTGCTTGATTCCAACCTGATGCTGCAGCGGCTGATGAACTCCGATGGCCTGACCGGGCTGTCCAACCGTCGCCACTTCGACGAGTACCTGGAGCTGGAGTGGCGCCGGGCCATGCGTGAACAGCAGCAGTTGTCGTTGCTGATGATCGATGTCGATTATTTCAAGGCCTACAACGACAGCTTTGGCCACTTGGCCGGCGACGAGGCCCTGCGCCAGGTGGCCGAAGCCATTCGTAGCTCGTGCTCGCGGCCGACCGACCTGCCGGCGCGCTATGGCGGCGAAGAGTTTGCCCTGGTGCTGCCCAACACCTCGCCAGGTGGGGCGCGGCTGGTGGCCGAAAAACTGCGCCAGACCGTGCTGGGCCTTGGCATCCCGCATACTGCGTCGACGGCTGATACGTGCTTGACCGTGAGCATCGGCCTGGCCACCCAGACTCCGGCTATCGGCAGCCATTGCCGGCAGCTGATTTCGGCGGCCGATAAAGGTCTTTACCTGGCCAAGAACGGTGGGCGTAACCAAGTCGGCATCGCCTGAGCTCTTGGAGACGGCGCGGCCTGTGTGAGAGCGCAGGTTGCCCTATCTACATACGACCGCCCGGCGGGTCTGCCGCCATGCTGCGGACTCGGTTATACTCGCGGGCTTTTCACCGAATTCGCGCGAGTAGCCAGCCCATGGAAATCCAACCGATCCTGAACACCATCAAGGACCTCACCGAGCGTTCCCAGTCAATTCGGGGGTATCTTTGACTACGATCACAAGCATGACCGCCTGATCGAAGTCAACCGCGAGCTGGAAGACCCCAACGTCTGGAACAAGCCCGAGTACGCCCAGGCACTGGGCCGCGAGCGTGCCATGCTGGCCCAGGTCGTCGAGACCCTGGACAAGCTGTCCGGCGGCCTGGCCGACTGCAAGGACCTGCTCGACATGGCCGTCGAGGAAAATGACGAGAACGCCGTTAGCGACGTCGTGACCGAGCTGGAAGGCCTGGAAGAGAACCTGGCGCAGCTTGAGTTCCGTCGCATGTTCAGCGGCGAGATGGACATGAACAACGCCTACCTGGACATCCAGGCCGGCTCCGGCGGTACCGAAGCGCAGGACTGGGCCAACATCCTGCTGCGTATGTACCTGCGCTGGGCCGACAAGCGCGGTTTCGACGCCACCATCATCGAGCTTTCCGAAGGCGAGGTCGCCGGTATCAAGGGCGCCACCGTGCATATCAAGGGCGAGTACGCCTTCGGCTGGCTGCGCACCGAGATCGGCGTGCACCGCCTTGTGCGCAAAAGCCCGTTCGACTCCGGCGCCCGTCGTCATACGTCGTTCTCGGCGGTGTTCGTGTCGCCTGAGATCGACGACAAGGTCGAGATCGACATCAACCCGTCCGACCTGCGTATCGACACCTACCGCTCCTCGGGTGCCGGTGGTCAGCACGTGAACACCACCGACTCTGCGGTGCGTATCACCCACGTGCCTACCAACACCGTGGTGGCCTGCCAGAACGAACGCTCCCAGCACGCCAACAAAGACACCGCCATGAAAATGCTGCGGGCCAAGTTGTACGAGCTGGAAATGCAGAAGCGCAACGCCGCCTCGCAGGCGCTGGAAGATAGCAAGTCGGACATCGGCTGGGGCCACCAGATCCGCTCCTACGTGCTGGATGACTCGCGCATCAAGGACCTGCGTACCGGCGTCGAACGCAGCGACTGCCAGAAGGTCCTCGATGGCGACCTTGACCAGTACCTGGAAGCGAGCCTCAAGCAGGGCCTGTAAGCCGCACACCCATGCCGCGCTACCTGGCCAGCCGCCGGTAGCGCGTGCCCTGCCCGGAACGGGCAACGAATACCTGATGGAAAGAATGACGACATGAGCGACCTGAAGACCGAATCGCAAGACCTGCAACAGGAAGAAAACGCCCTGATCGCCCTGCGCAAGGAAAAACTTGCCGCCGAGCGTGCCAAGGGCAATGCCTTCCCCAACGACTTCCGTCGCGACAGCTACTGCAACGACCTGCAGAAGCAATACGCGGACAAGACCAAGGAAGAGCTGGAAGCAGCCGCGATCCCGGTCAAGGTCGCCGGCCGCATCATGCTCAACCGTGGTTCGTTCATGGTTATCCAGGACATGACTGGCCGTATTCAGGTCTATGTCAACCGCAAGACCCTGCCGGAAGAAACCCTGGCCGCGGTCAAGACCTGGGACCTGGGCGACATCATCAGCGCCGAAGGCACCCTGGCCCGTTCCGGCAAGGGCGACCTGTACGTCGAAATGACCAACGTGCGCCTGCTGACCAAGTCGCTGCGCCCGCTGCCCGACAAGCACCACGGCCTGACCGACACCGAGCAGCGCTACCGCCAGCGCTACGTCGACCTGATGGTCAACGAAGAAACCCGCCACACCTTCCGTGTGCGTTCGCAGGTGATCTCGCACATCCGCAAGTTCCTCATCGAGCGTGACTTCCTTGAAGTCGAAACGCCGATGCTGCAGACCATCCCGGGCGGTGCGGCAGCCAAGCCGTTCGAAACCCACCACAACGCCCTGGACATGGCCATGTTCCTGCGTATCGCGCCGGAGCTGTACCTCAAGCGCCTGGTCGTGGGTGGCTTCGAAAAAGTGTTCGAGATCAACCGTAACTTCCGCAACGAAGGCGTTTCGACTCGTCACAACCCTGAATTCACCATGCTCGAGTTCTACCAGGCCTACGCCGACTACCGCGACAACATGGACCTCACCGAGGAACTGTTCCGCGAGCTGGCGCAACTGGTACTGGGCTCTACCGACGTACCGTACGGCGACAAGGTCTTCCACTTCGGCGAGCCGTTCGTACGCCTGTCGGTGTTCGACTCGATCCTCAAGTACAACCCGGAGCTGACCGCTGCCGACCTGCAGGACGTCGACCGCGCCCGTGAGATTGCCAAGAAGGCCGGCGCCAAGGTGCTGGGCCATGAAGGCCTGGGCAAGCTGCAGGTGATGATTTTCGAAGAGCTGGTCGAGCACAAGCTGGAACAGCCGCACTTCATTACCGAGTACCCGTTCGAAGTGTCGCCGCTGGCCCGTCGCAACGACGACAACCCGGCCGTTACCGACCGTTTCGAGCTGTTCATCGGTGGCCGCGAGATCGCCAACGCCTACTCCGAGCTCAACGATGCCGAAGATCAGGCCGAGCGCTTCCTGGCCCAGGTGGCCGAGAAGGACGCGGGTGACGATGAAGCCATGCACTATGACGCCGACTTCGTTCGTGCGCTGGAGTACGGCATGCCGCCGACCGCCGGTGAAGGTATCGGCATCGACCGCCTGGTGATGCTGCTGACCAACTCGCCGTCGATCCGCGACGTCATCCTGTTCCCGCACATGCGTCCGCAGGCCTGAGTGAGCTGAACGAGCCGCCTTTCGAGGCGGCTTTTTCTTGCCTGAAGCTTTATGTTGTCAGTACCGGCCTCTTNGTTTACCCGCGAAGGGGCCAGCACTGACGAAACACTGCCCATGAGGTATCCCCCGTGACACCCGCCATGCCTGACCAAGGCGCCGCCGGCATCGCCACCGCCGTCGCCGAAAGCGTGCAATACCAAGGCCGCAAGACTGCCCGCCAAGGCAGCGAACAGCGTCGCCAGTTGATTCTCGATGCCGCCATGCGCATTGTCGTGCGCGATGGCGTGCGCGGTGTGCGCCACCGGGCAGTGGCCGCCGAGGCCGGCGTACCATTGTCGGCCACCACCTACTACTTCAAGGACATCGAGGACCTGCTCACCGATACCTTTGCCCAGTACGTCGAGCGCAGTGCGGCTTACATGGCCAAGCTGTGGGCCAACACCGAGGTGGTGTTGCGCCAGTTGCTGGCACAGGGCGATGGCAGCCCGCAGGCCCGGGCGCGGCTGGCTGACGAGGTGGCGCGCATGACCGCCGACTACGTTCAGCGGCAACTGCTGAACCGCCGTGACTTCCTGATGGCCGAGCAGGCTTTCCGCCAGGAAGCATTGCTGTGCCCGCGACTGGCTGAGCTGGTGTGCGCTCATGAGCAGATCCTGCTGCACGGCACCCGGCAATTGCTGCAGGTCGTGGGCTCGCGGCAGCCGGAGCAGGATGCACAGATGTTGACGGCGATTATCGAGCAGTTGGAATATCAAGGCCTGCTCAAGCAAGCGAATGCGCAAGCCGATGGGCAGATGCTCGCTATGCTTACCCGATACCTGCAGCTGGTGCTGGCATCGGCCTGAGCCGAGAACGACCTTTTCAAGGAGAACCTGATGAAAGCCTGGCGTGTGGTGTTGTTGACTTTGTCATTCCTGCTGCTGGGCGGTTGTCTGGTGACCTTCCATGAGCCCTTGCCCAGCAACCAGGCAGCGCCCAAGGCCTTGCTCGGCAAGTGGAGTAGCAAGGACGCCTGGGGGGAGCCGTTGAAACTGGTGATCAGCCGTAGCGGTGGCGACGCCTACAAGGCAGTGGCCACGGCCAAGGGCAAGGCGCCTGAAGAGTACGTGTTCACCGTGTCACGCCATGGCAACCGCTGGTACTTGTCGGCTGGCGTGCCCAAGCGCCTGGGTGGCAATTTCCTGATTGGCGGCTTCGATATCGTCGATGGCAAGGAGCTGGTGGTCTACAACCTGGATGTCGAGCAGGTACAGCAGGCGGTGGACAACAAGGAACTGACCGGTCGCAGTACCGAAGTGCCGGACGACAACGGCGATGGCGTGCTGATCGATAGCCCGGCGGCGCGGGTGCTGGCCTACCTGGACGACCCGGCCAACTCCGACCTGTTCGTTGAAGTGGCGCGGTTCCAGCGCTCCGGCAAGTAGTGGCCTGTACCGGCCTCT
>NZ_JBQENN010000023.1:13976-49024 GCF_052044625.1 Pseudomonas sp. 22515 | reverse complement strand
AGGAGCGGGCTTGCCCGCGAAGAGGCCGGTACAGGTTTCGTGTACTAGAAAGGAGTCCCCGGTGGACGAATACCAGCAAACCATCCGCGCCCTGTCCGACCGCATCGTCGCGGCACAGACGCCTATCCGGGTCCTGGACGCGGTGAAGTGGGACGACAACATCCGCCAGGGCTTTCTCAAGGCCAAGGGCAAGGAGCCGCCGGCGGTTGATCGTGCCTACTACCAGTCGCGCCCGCTGTCGTTCGACTCCAGCGCGGTCAAGGCCGAGTTCCAGGGCATCGAGCGCGACATCATTCGCCAGTTGGGCCAGTTCAACCCGGTCGGGCAGATCATGAAGCGCATGTGCCGCGAATACCGCATGGTGGTGCGCATGCTTGAAGCGCGCGGTACCGAGGACTTCGGCCTGATCTCCCAGGAGCTGTACGGCGCCGCCTCGGATGCTTTCCACGCCGGTGACCCGACCCTGGCCGACCTTGGCCTGATGCTGTCGGACTACCTGAACAACATCGATGGCCGTGGTGACCTCAAGGATGAGCCAAAGAATCTCACCGCCAAGGAGGCGGTGGAGATCCTCCAGCACCGGCTGAACAACGTGTTCGGCGAGGCTGAAGGGACCATTCGCGTGTTCGAGTCCGACGGTATCGTCGCCGATGCCGCAGCCGGTGCCGACTACATCAAGGTGCGTGCCGATGCCATGTTCAACGCCCGCGATGTGCGCGCCCTGGAGGTGCATGAAGGGTTGGTGCATGTCGGCACCACGCTCAATGGCCTGAACCAGCCGATCTGCACCTTCCTGGCCAAGGGCCCGCCCTCATCGACGGTAACCCAGGAGGGCCTGGCGATTCTCATGGAGGTGATCGCCTTTGCCTCCTACCCCAGCCGCCTGCGCAAGCTTACCAACCGCACCCGTGCCATCCACATGGTCGAGGAGGGTGCAGACTTCATGCAGGTTTACGGTTTCTTCCGCGAGCAGGGCTTCGAGATGGCGCAGAGCTACAGCAACGCCAGCCGGGTGTTCCGCGGGTCGGTACCCAATGGCCTGCCATTCACCAAGGACTTGTCCTATCTCAAGGGCTTCATCATGGTTTACAACTACATTCAGTTGGCCGTGAAGAAGGGCAAACTGGAACAGATCCCGTTGCTGTTCTGTGGCAAGACCACCCTGGAAGACATGCGCACCCTGCGCCAACTTGTCGAGGAAGGGTTGGTCGAGCCGCCCAAGTACCTGCCTGAACAGTTCCGCGACCTGAGTGCGTTGTCGGCCTGGATGTGCTTCTCCAACTTCCTCAACCACCTGAGCCTGGATCGCATTGAAGCCGACTACGCGAACATTCTCTGAGCACTGCCGCCTGCTCGTCCTCGGCCTGGTCCTGGTGAGCCTTGGCGGCTGCAGCAGCCTGTTGTTCTACCCCGAGCGTGGTCAGGCCTTCACCCCGGAGCGCGCCAAGCTGGAATACCGCGATGTCACGCTGACCACTGCTGATGGCATCCGCCTTCACGGTTGGTGGCTGCCAGCCAAGGCTGGGGTCGAGGTCAAGGGCACGGTGCTGCACCTGCACGGCAACGGCGGTAACCTGCCAGGGCACCTGGGGGGGAGCTACTGGTTGCCGGAGCAGGGCTACCAGGTGTTCATGATCGATTACCGCGGCTATGGCTTGTCTCAGGGCCAGCCGAGCCTGCCGGAGGTGTACCAGGACATTGCTGCAGCCATGGCCTGGCTGCAGCAGGCGCCCGAGGTCAAGGGCAAGCCGCTGGTACTGCTGGGGCAGAGCCTGGGCGGTGCCATGGCCATTCATTACCTGGCGGCCCACCCCGAGCAGCGTCAGCGCTTCAGCGCCCTGGTGTTCGATGGCGTGCCGGCCAGTTACCGCGCGGTGGGGCGCTTTGCGCTCAGCACCTCCTGGATGACCTGGCCATTGCAGGTTCCGCTGTCGTGGCTAGTGCCGGACGGCGACAGCGCGATCCGCTCGATCGAGCGATTGAGCAGCCCGCCCAAGTTGTTTTTCCACAGCATCGACGACAACCTGGTGCCGATGGACAACGGCATCCGCCTGTATCAGCACGCGCCACCACCGCGGGTGCTGCAACTGACCCGAGGGGGGCACGTGCAGACCTTCGCCGACCCTACCTGGCGCCAGGTGATGCTGCGGTTCCTCGATGACCCCAGCCATTTCAACGGCCTGCGGCGGCTTGCCGAAGTGCCCAATTTCCCTGACGAGAAGAACAAGCAATGAGTGAAGAACGCAACGCCATCCCGCTGATCCTGACCGGCGTCGGCAGCATCATCGTGACGGTGGGGGCCTTGTGGTATTACGGTTACCTGCATTTCGCCAAGCCCGAAGATGCCCTGCTGCTGCAGGATTTCACCATGCTCAAGACCATCCCCGGCGAGGACTACAAGGTATCGCTGGACCCGGCGCCGCAAGTGGCCCAGTGCGTCGACGGCGTGCTGGTGCTGTTCGACACCCAGCAGAAAGGCCTGACCGGCGTGCTGGTGGACAACCGCAAGCGCGCGGTGCGCTGCATGGGCGAGGAAACACCGCAGCAGGTGCAGTGAGCCATTATCCCTGCTGCCTGAACTCGCCTCTTCGCGGGCACGCCCGCTCNNNNCGTGCCCGCGAAGAGGCCCGAACAGGCAAAAGAAAGCCCCGCGTCGATCGCGGGGCTTGTCCTTTCAGCTAGCCAGCCTTAGCGCTGAACCTGGCTCACCGAGCGTGGTGCCACCGGCTGGTTGTCGTTGGAGATGGTCACCTCCACCCGACGGTTCTGCGCACGTCCCGAGTTGCTCGAGTTGTCCGCTACCGGGTACTCCTTGCCATAGCCCTGGGAAACGATACGCGCCGGATCTACCCCGGCACGCACCAGTGCCATGCGCACGCTGTTGGCACGGCGCTCGGACAGGGTCTGGTTGTAGTTGGCCGAGCCGACGCTGTCGGTGTAGCCCTCGACGATCACCTTGCGTTCCGGGTTTTCCTGAAGGAACTGGGCCAGCTTGGTGATGTTCGGGTAAGCGCTGCTCTTGAGTTCGGCCTTGTTGAAGTCGAACAGCACGTCGCCGAAGGTCACCAGCGTTCCGCGGTCGGTATGCTTGGCGTTGAGGCTGTCCTGCAGCTTGGCGATCTGCGCGTCGCGGGCATCCAGCTTGGCCTGGGCGCGCTGGGCCGAGGCATTCTTCAGTTCAGCTTCGGCGGTGCGCAGGGCAATGGTCTGCTTGGCCACTTCGACGCGCTGGTTGGTCAGGTAGGCCAATTGGTCGACTTTCTTCTCGTCTTCACGGTCCATGTAGGCCTTGTCGGCCTTGTTCAGCCAGTCCTGGGCGTCCTTGGTCTCCAGTGCCGCGACTTTGCTCGCTTGCGGGTCGCTCTGCAGCGAGGAGAAGTTGGTGCGGGCCGATTCCAGGTTGGCATTCGGATCGTGCGAGCAGGCAGCAAGACCGACGCTCAGGGCCAGCAGGGCGGGAATCATGACGTGTTTGCGCATAGTGTTCATCCTTTGATCGTGTGCGAAGGCTAAGGTTGGCGGGGCAGGGCTCACTGAGCGCTGCGCAGGCCTTCCTCACGTACGTCCTGAACGCCCTGGCGGGCATCCTGCACGGCCTTCTGGGCTTTGGCTGCCTGGGCCTTGCGTTCGGCGAGGCGTGCATCCCACTCGGCCTGTTGGGCCAGGCGCTTGGCCTCGTCGTACTTCTTGTCGTGCATGGCGATTTCGGCTTGCTTGAACTTGTCCTGAGCCGCTTTCATTTCCACGGCGGCGAACTCGGTACCGCCAGCGCTGACGGCGGAGTTCACGGCGGACTGGGTAACGGCATACTGCTCGGTGGGCGGATTGCCCGCACAGCCGGCCAGGACCAGGCTACTGCCCAGCGCCAGCGCGGCCAGCTTGAACCCGCGCACATGAGTGGATGACAGTTGGCTAGTGCGGGTCTTCATGGTGGTCAGCTCCATTGGATCACTCCTGATAACGACGATGTCCGTAGCAGTCCATCGCTCAATCCCTGACAAAACCGCGCGCTTCAGCTCAACGGTGCACGAGGGCAGTGTGCAGGGTTTTAGCGTGATGGCTATTGGCTCCGACTCGAACGTTTTTCGAATAGTTCAGAAAAAAGCGCTGTAATCGAATAACTATTTCTGACTGATCGGTCAGTGCGATTTGCCTGGAACTTTCCCAGGCTGGAGCGGTATTCCGGGCCTTGAGCAGGCCCGGAATGCTGGGGCGCAGGATTATTTGTCGGTGTCGACTGTCGCGTTGCTCAAGTTGTGCAGGTGCTGGCGGGACAGGGAGAGAAAGCGCGGCGTAGGACCAACGTCTTCGTACAAAGGGTCGCCTTCTTCGTCGGTGGCGATGACCTGGCGGCCCTGCACATAGGGGAAACTGGCTTCCAGTTCTTCAAGGGCGGCGGCGATCAGTTCGCCGAGCAGTTCTTCGGCGGTGCGCTTGGGGTACATGTCGATCAGCGCGGCCAGGCGCGCTTCGGACTCCAGGTCCAGATGCAGGACATGGCCGGTACGGCTGAGGGTACCGGCGGCATTCTGTTCCCAGTGCTGGGCGAGTTCACGGATTTTCATGATGACCTCTGTTGACGCCTGGAAAGGCTGCACTGCATGGGAGTGCTGTGCTTTCACTTTAGTTTGGTTTGGCCGATCACGGCTTGCCATCGTCGCCCGGCTGTGGGCACTCTTGGGGGATACCGCCCCCCTGTAGGAGCGGGTTTACCCGCGAACACCGGCAACGCCGGTGCCAGACACCGCATTGGGCTCTTCACGGGTTACCCCGCTCTGGCACAGGGCGCGCCAAGGCTGAGAGGGATGCAACGGAGAGAGCGCCAGTGACCGATATCGATGTGCGTTTGCGTGAAGATGTCCATGTGTTGGGGGAGCTGCTTGGCGAAACCATTCGCCAACAGCATGGCGATGCGTTCCTGCAGAAAATCGAGGACATCCGCCACAGTGCCAAGGCCGACCGCCGCGGCCCGGGTGAGCAGCTGAGCTCGACCTTGGCGGACCTGGCCGAAGAAGACCTGCTGCCCGTAGCGAGGGCCTTCAACCAGTTCCTCAACCTGGCCAACATGGCCGAGCAGTACCAGTTGATCCGCCGGCGCGACGCTGACCAGCCCGAGCCGTTCGAAGCGCAGGTACTGCCCGAGCTGCTGGGGCGCTTGAAGCAGGCCGGCCACAGCAACGATGCCCTGGCCCGGCAACTGGCCAAGCTCGATATCCAGTTGGTGCTCACCGCACATCCCACCGAAGTGGCCCGTCGCACGCTGATCCAGAAGTACGACGCGATCGCCGGCCAACTGGCCGCACAGGACCATCGTGACCTGACCTCGGCAGAACGTCAGCAAGTGCGTGAACGCCTGCGCCGGCTGATCGCCGAGGCCTGGCACACCGAAGAAATCCGCCGTACCCGGCCTACGCCGGTAGACGAAGCCAAGTGGGGTTTCGCAGTGATCGAGCATTCACTGTGGCATGCCATCCCCAGCCACCTGCGCAAGGTCGACAAGGCCCTGCTGGAGGCCACTGGCCTGCGCCTGCCGCTGGAGGCCGCGCCGATTCGCTTTGCCTCGTGGATGGGTGGGGACCGTGATGGCAACCCCAATGTAACGGCTGCCGTCACCCGCGAAGTACTCCTGCTGGCGCGCTGGATGGCCGCCGACCTGTTCCTGCGCGACATCGATGCGCTGGCCGCCGAGTTGTCCATGCAGCAGGCCAACGACGCCCTGCGCAAACAGGTTGGCGACAGTGCCGAACCCTACCGCGCTGTGCTCAAGCAACTGCGCGACCGCCTGCGTGCGACACGCGCATGGGCGCATTCGGCCTTGACCAGCAACCAACCGGCCGGTGCCGACGTGCTGGTGGACAACCGCGAGCTGATCGCGCCGCTGGAGCTGTGCTACCAGTCACTGCACGAATGCGGCATGGGCGTGATCGCCGAGGGGCCGCTGCTTGACTGCCTGCGTCGTGCGGTGACCTTCGGCCTGTTCCTGGGCCGCCTGGACGTACGCCAGGACGCTGCCCGCCACCGTGATGCGCTGACCGAGATTACCGATTACCTGGGCCTGGGGCGTTACGCCGACTGGGATGAGGAGCAGCGCATCGCGTTCCTCCAGGCCGAGCTGAAAAACCGCCGGCCGCTGCTACCTGCGCATTTCAAGCCGCAAGCGGACACCGCCGAAGTGCTGGCGACCTGCAGGGAAGTGGCCGCTGCGCCGGCCGCCTCGCTGGGGTCTTACGTCATTTCCATGGCCGGTGCCGCCTCGGATGTATTGGCGGTGCAACTGTTGCTCAAGGAAGCCGGCCTGACCCGCCCCATGCGTGTGGTGCCACTGTTCGAGACCTTGGCCGACCTCGACAACGCCGGCCCGGTCATGCAGCGCCTGCTTGGCCTGCCGGGCTACCGCGCGGGCCTGCGCGGCCCGCAGGAAGTGATGATCGGCTACTCCGATTCGGCCAAGGACGCCGGCACCACCGCTGCTGCCTGGGCGCAGTACCGGGCTCAGGAAAACCTGGTGCGTATCTGTGCCGAGCATCAGGTCGAGCTGCTGCTGTTCCACGGCCGTGGCGGTACGGTCGGGCGAGGCGGCGGCCCGGCCCATGCTGCGATCCTGTCGCAGCCACCGGGTTCGGTGGCGGGGCGTTTCCGCACCACCGAGCAGGGTGAAATGATTCGCTTCAAGTTCGGCTTGCCGGGCATCGCCGAGCAAAACCTCAACCTGTACCTGGCTGCCGTGCTTGAAGCCACGCTATTGCCACCACCGCCCCCGCAGCCGGCCTGGCGTGAAGTGATGGACCAGTTGGCCGCCGATGGTGTCCAGGCCTACCGCAGCGTGGTACGGGAGAATCCCGATTTCGTCGAGTACTTCCGCCAGTCGACGCCAGAACAGGAGTTGGGGCGCCTGCCGTTGGGCAGCCGCCCGGCAAAACGTCGCGCCGGGGGCATCGAAAGCCTGCGGGCCATCCCGTGGATCTTCGGCTGGACCCAGACCCGGCTGATGCTGCCGGCCTGGCTGGGCTGGGAAACGGCGCTGACTAATGCCTTGGCCCGTGGTCAGGGTGAGTTGCTGGCGCAAATGCGCGAGCAATGGCCGTTCTTCCGCACCCGAATCGACATGCTGGAAATGGTACTGGCCAAAGCGGATGCGCAAATTGCCGAGGCCTACGACGAACGTCTGGTGCAACCGCACTTGCGTCCTTTAGGTGCGCACCTGCGCGACCTATTGTCGCAGTCATGCCAGGTCGTGCTGGGTCTGACCGGGCAGCCGGTGCTACTGGCGCACAGCCCCGAGACACTGGAATTCATTAGCCTGCGCAATACCTATCTGGACCCGTTGCACCGCCTGCAGGCAGAGTTGCTGGCCCGCTCGCGCAGTCGCGAAGCCGCT
The DNA here is from genome assembly GCF_052044625.1 of Pseudomonas sp. 22515. Lineage (NCBI taxonomy): Bacteria > Pseudomonadati > Pseudomonadota > Gammaproteobacteria > Pseudomonadales > Pseudomonadaceae > Pseudomonas > Pseudomonas sp. 22515. Next base: position 41,646 of record NZ_JBQENN010000023.1, on the reverse strand, counting down.
CTGGACAGCCCGTTGGAGCAGGCCTTGCTGGTGACCGTGGCGGGTATTGCCGCCGGGCTGCGCAACACCGGCTAAGGGCAAGCCCGGGTCATGTCTGGCGCGTGCCATCCAGGCCCGGCACTATGACGGGGAGGGTGGTTGCGCCTGGCGCAACCGCCTGCCCGGTCAGCCGCAAGTGGCGCATTCCTGCAACTTTGGGACGCTTGTCTGGCTGCCGGGCGCTGTGTATCTTGAGCAGCCTTCTGACCGATTTATGGTCATACCCGATTATCCGGACTTGGCCCTGGTCGCCGAATCCATTGAATTTCATACAAAAATTTGAGGAGCACAAGATGCGCGTAATTCTGCTGGGAGCTCCCGGGGCCGGTAAAGGTACTCAGGCAAAGTTCATCACCGAAAAGTTCGGTATTCCACAGATCTCCACCGGTGACATGCTGCGTGCCGCCGTCAAGGCCGGCACCCCGCTGGGCCTGGAACTGAAGAAAGTCATGGATGCCGGCCAGCTGGTCTCCGACGAGTTGATCATCAGCCTGGTGAAGGAGCGCATCGCTCAGCCTGATTGCGCCAACGGCTGCCTGTTCGACGGCTTCCCACGCACCATCCCACAGGCCGAAGCCATGGTCGCTGCCGGTGTCGACATCGATGCCGTGGTCGAAATTGCCGTCGACGACGAAGAAATCGTCGGCCGCATGGCTGGCCGCCGCGTGCACCTGGCCTCGGGCCGTACCTACCACATTCAGTACAACCCGCCGAAAGTGGAAGGCAAGGACGACGAGACCGGTGAAGACCTGATCCAGCGTGACGACGACAAAGAAGAAACCGTTCGCCATCGCCTGTCGGTCTACCACAGCCAGACCAAGCCGCTGGTGGATTTCTACCAGAAGCTGTCGGCTGCCAATGGCGGCAAGCCGAAGTACAGCCACATCGAAGGTGTCGGCTCGGTTGAAGCCATCACCGCCAAGGTCCTGGCAGCCCTGAGCTGATCCGGCGCCTGACGCACCTCGACAACGGCCCGCTTTTGTGGGAGCGGCCTTGTGTCGCGAAAGGGCTGCAGAGCAGCCCCATACAATGGTGTGATACCGCTGAAACCCTGGGGCCGCTTTGCGGCCCTTTTCGCGACGCAAGGTCGCTCCTCCAGGGCCAGTGCAGGCTTTGAAATCAGCGTGATGGGCCGCACAGCGGCCCCCTCGGGACACAACGCCGCTGCTGCTCTATACTGCCGCTCTTTTTCATTCGCATCTGGATACCCGTTCGATGACCACCCTGCTGGCCCTGGATACCGCCACCGAAGCCTGTTCCGTCGCGCTGCTGCATGACGGCAAGGTAACCAGCCATTACGAGGTGATCCCGCGCATGCATGCCCAGAAGCTGCTGCCGATGATCAAGCAACTGCTGGCCGACGCTGGCGTGGCACTGAATGCGCTGGATGCCATTGCCTTTGGCCGTGGCCCGGGCGCTTTCACCGGCGTGCGTATTGCCATCGGGGTTGTGCAAGGCCTGGCCTTCGCCCTCGAACGCCCAGTGCTGCCGGTGTCCAACCTGGCCGCTTTGGCCCAGGGTGCATTGCGCGAGCATGGCGTGCAGCAGGTGGCAGCTGCCATCGATGCGCGCATGGATGAAGTGTACTGGGGCTGCTACCAAGCCACGGCGGGCGAAATGCGCCTGGTCGGCCGTGAAGCCGTGTTGCCGCCCGAGCAGGTGGCGCTACCGGCAGGCAGCAATGGCGAGTGGTTCGGTGCCGGTACCGGATGGGGCTATGCCGAGCGCCTGGCGGTACAGGTGGCGGCTAGCAACCCGGGTGCCTTGCCCAACGCCCTGGACGTCCTCAGCCTGGCCACCTTTGCCTGGGCCCGTGGCGAGGCAATCGTCGCCGAGCAGGCGCAACCGGTTTATCTGCGCGATAATGTAGCCACGCCCAAGAAGCACTGAGTGCTGTTCGTCGATTATCGCCGAACACGCTTAAACCTTTTGCGCGATCTGTGGTCCAGTTATCACTCAAGCATTAGCGACGGAACTCTGATGCTGCTAAATTGCCATCATTGGTCCTGAGTGCTCATGCCATGCGTATCGACGGTTTCTCATCGCAGTCCTACCCGCTCAAGCGCATCTCGCGCAAAGCAGCGGTGCGTGACGAGGCCATCGACGATGCCGAGGTGATCGAGGAGGCAGAAGCCGCCCCGCAGGAAGCCACCGCCCGCCGCCCTGGTGGTGGCCTGCCAGCCCGCCAGCAGGATATGGTTTTCCCTCGCGCCCGTGACCGCCGCACCGCCACCGCACTGGCCAGCTACCTGAGCACTGCAGGCTTTACTGACTGGGACATGGAAGTACTGGGGCTCGACCTGTACATTTGATGGATGAATCCCCTACCACTGCCTTATTTTCTCGGTTGCCCGTCGTGGAGCGAAAACGCCTGGCGCGACTACCTGTACCCCGCTGACGCCAACAGTAATCAAATGCTTGGCTTCTACAGCCAGGTATTCAACGCCGTCGAAGGCAACACCACGTTCTACGCACGTCCCGCTCCCGGCACCATTGCCCGCTGGGCGCAGGTCATGCCAGAGCACTTTCGCTTCACTGCCAAGTTTCCGCGGGATGTCAGCCATGAAGGCGACCTGCGAGACCAGCTTGAGCCTGCCTTCGACTTCACTCGGCTGATGGCCCCGCTGGGCCAGCGCGTATCACCCTACTGGTTGCAGTTGCCGGCCCAGTTCGGCCCGGCGCGCCTGGGTGAGCTTTGTCACTTCCTCGATCAGATTGCCGTGCCCGTGGCTGTGGAAGTGCGTAACCAGGCCTTTTTTGCCAAGGGTGAGGAAGAACGCCTGCTCAACCGCCTGCTGCACGAACGCGGTGTGGAGCGTATCTGCCTCGACCCGCGTGCGCTGTTCAGTTGTACCTCGCGCGACCCTGCCGTGCTGCATGCGCAGTCGAAGAAGCCAAAGGTGCCACCGCGTCCGGCAGCCTTCAGCCAGCACCCGCAGGTTCGCTTCATCGGCCATCCGGAACTGGAGGCCAATCACACCTTCCTTAGCCCTTGGGTAGAAAAAGTCGCCGCCTGGATCGAAGAAGGCCGCAATCCCTATATCTTCCTGCACACCTCGGACAATCGCCTGGCTGCGGCGCTGGCCCAGCGTTTCCATCAGCGCCTGATGGCACGCCTGCCGGGCCTGGCACCTTTGCCGGAATTGCCGCGCGCCCCTGAGGTCGAACAATTGGGGCTACTCTGACCTTTCCCTGACTGCCGGAGGTTGAACCATGGATGTGCAAACCCTGCGAGCTGAGGCCTTCAAGGCGTTACACGCGCGCGACGGCGCGTTCGTCATCCCCAACCCGTGGGATGCCGGCTCCGCCAAGTTGCTCGCCAGCCTGGGTTTCGAGGCGCTGGCTACCACCAGTGCAGGCCTGGCCTTCAGCCTTGGCCGGCCGGACGCCGAAGGCGCCTTGAGCCTGGACGATACGCTGGACAATGCCGGCGAGATCGTCGATGCCACCGCGCTGCCGGTGGCCGCCGATCTGGAAAACGGCTTTGGCGACTTGCCCGAAGACTGTGCCCAGACCATTCTGCGTGCCGCCGAAATTGGCCTGGTGGGCGGTTCCATCGAAGATGCCAGTGGGCGCAGTGATGCGCCCATCTATGACTTCGGGCTGGCTGTGGAGCGCGTGCGCGCCGCTGTGCAGGCTGCGCGAAGCCTGCCATTCCCGTTCACCTTGTGCGCCCGTGCAGAAAACCTGCTGCACGGGCGCATGGACCTCGACGACACCATCCTGCGCCTGCAAGCCTATGCCGAAGCCGGTGCCGACGTGCTCTACGCCCCCGGGCTGCGCACCGTGGAGGAAGTCCGTGCCGTGGTGCAGGCAGTCGCACCGCGCCCTGTGAATGTGCTGATGGGCATGGCGGGCGTGCCGCTGAGCGTCAACCAGTTGCAGGACCTGGGCGTGCGCCGCGTCAGCGTTGGCTCGTCGCTGGCCCGTGCTGCGCTCGGGGCCTTCTACCGGGCCGCGCAGGAAATTCGCGATGAGGGCACGTTCGGCTACGGTGAGCAGACCATGCCGTTTGCCCAGCTGAACGACCTGTTCCGTCGCTGATGCGGGCATTGCTGGCGCTACTGGCCGGCCTGCTGACGGTGGCCGGCCTGGCCTGGCACTTCGGCTGGCGCCTGCCTGCCGCATGGAACCCCTGGGCGCCGCTGGACGTACACCAGCCGCCCAACCTGCTGACCCCCTACAAACTGTCGCGCCTGCGCGATGACCCAGCGCTGTGCCGGCAGGCGCTGGAAACCAGCCACCTGCGTTACCGGGCACAAGCCGACAGTCCGGCGTCGGCCAACTGCCCGCTGCAGAACGTATGGCGCATTGAGGGCGGCCAGGCGCGGTTGGGCAGCAGCTTTCTGGCCAGTTGCCCGTTGGCGGTGGCCTATGCACTGTTCGAAAACCATGGCTTGCAGCCGGCGGCGCAGGAAGTGTTTGGGCAACCGGTGACGCAGGTCGATCACCTGGGCAGCTTTGCCTGCCGCAACGTCTACCACCGCAAGCAGGGCCGTTTGAGCCAGCACGCTACGGCCAATGCGCTGGACATCAGCGGATTTCGCCTGAAGGACGGCCAGCGCATTATTCTGGCGCGTGACTGGCAGGCGGGCGGGCAGAAGGCGGAATTCCTGCACCGGGTGCAGCGGGCAGCTTGCGAGAGCTTCAGCACGGTACTGGGGCCGGACTACAACGCTGCGCACCGCAACCACTTCCATCTGGACATGGGGCGCTGGCAGATCTGTCGTTAGCTTCAGGCGTACGCGCGCACGTTGTTCAGCACCACTGGGCGCGCCCAGTGGATGTCGAACTCCAGGTCATTCTGCTGCTTGGCCAGGGTGGCGTCGTCGAACGGTTCGGGCGCCGGGTCCAGCAGGTTGGTCTCGAACTCGGCAATGGGCAGGAACAATGACCGCGGCGTGGGGCCAGGGCCGGGTTCGGCGATCGGCTGACCCTGGTTCATCACCACCGGGCGCAGCCAGCTGTTGTTGATGTCGAGCTGGCGCTGTTGCTCGATCAGTTCCATGGCGCTGAACGGCTCGGGGGCGGGCGGCAGCAGCTTGGCTTCAAGCTCGGCCTTGGGCAGAAACAACGGTTCGGGCGGCGCCACGATGGTGTCGTGCACCGGGCAGGCGCGCTGGGCGTCGATCAAGGCCAGTGCACGGGCCCCGCCGATGGGTTCGCCGCTGTCCTGGTCGTACTGCACGAACGACTGGCTGATGCCGTCTACGGGCTCTTCCTGCTGCTCGGCCATCGCCCGGGCAAAGAAATCCTGCCACAGGTGGCTGACGCCCCCGAGTGCCTGGGTGTTGTGCTGACTGTAGTTGCCGACAGGCGACAAATAGGTCAAGCCGATGGGAAGAGTATCTGACATGGCAGTCGTGCGCGCTGTGCTCTGGCAGAATAGCGGGATATTGCCTGTATCGGCCGTGGCTGCCGATTCATTAAGGGCTTGGTTTGATTTTTCGGGTGTGAACGATGGAAGAGCAAGGCACGGGTATCAGGGTCGAGGCGATGGCAGCTGAGTATGCGCAACAGGCCAGGGTGTGGGCTGAACGCCTGGGCCTGCCGCTGCAGGACGATACCGCCGCCTTCGCGGTGCAGGTGGGCGCCGACGGCTTGCAGATTCAGCAACTGGGCCCGCAGGCACCCGGGCCGGTGCGTGTGGACTTCGTCGAAGGCCAGGCTGCGCATCGCCGCCAGTTTGGCGGTGGCAACGGGCAGATGATCGCCAAGGCTGTGGGCATTGCCCAAGGTATCCGGCCGCAGGTGCTGGATGCCACGGCGGGGCTGGGCAAGGACGCGTTCGTGCTGGCCAGCCTTGGCTGCCAGATGACCCTGATCGAGCGCCAGCCGCTGATTGCCGCGCTGCTGGAGGACGGCCTGGCGCGGGCGCGGGCGGATGAAGAGGTGGGCCCGATTGTCGGGCGCATGCGCCTGCTGACCGGCAACGCCATCGAGCGCATGCGCGCCTGGGAAGGGGAGGCGCCGCAGGTGATCTACCTCGACCCGATGTTCCCGCACCGGGACAAGAGCGCCCTGGTGAAAAAGGAAATGCGCGTGTTCCGGCCTTTGGTGGGCGATGACCTGGATGCCCCGGCGCTGCTCGAAGCCGCCCTGGCGCTGGCCAGCCATCGGGTGGTGGTGAAGCGCCCGCGCAAGGCACCGATCATCGACGGGCCGAAGCCCAGTCACAGCCTGGAAGGCAAGTCGAGCCGGTATGACATTTATCCGAAGAAGGCGTTGAAAGCCTGACGTTTGTGTGGCCTGCCCAGGCCTCTTCGCGGGTAAGTTCGCGAAGAGGCCTGCAAAAATATCCAGATATCAGGGTTTGAATGCCCTCAAGAACACCCCCACCACCTCGCGCACATGCGCCTCGGCTTCATCGCCTTCCAGCGGCCCCGCACATCCCAGCAGCAACCGGTAATCCGGTGCCCCTTTGACCAGGCAGAAGAAGTGCTCCGCGGCGCGCAGCGGGTTGTCGATGCGCAGCAGCCCACGCTCATGAGCCCCGCGCAGTAGCGCTTCCATGCCTGCGAGCACGCGCTTGGGCCCGGCTTCGTAAAAGTACTCGCCAAAACTCGGGTCCAGGCTGCCCTGGGCCATGATCAGGCGGCTGAGCTTGATCGCTTCGTCACTGCTGATAAGCGCCTGGAAGTTGCGGGCAATGGTCAGCAGCACTTCTTCCACCGGTACCCCTTCGGGATACTCGAACAGCAGGTCAGGCAACTGGACCTGGCAGGTGGCCATGACCGCCGAGCAGAAGAGGGTCTGTTTGTCGGTGAAGTGGCTGTACACGGTGAGTTTTGAAACACCTGCCGCCGCAGCGACCGCATCCATGCTGGTGTTGGCATAGCCAAGGCTGAGGAACAGCGCCTTGGCCGCTTCGAGGATCGCCTCGCGCTTGGCCAGGTCCTTGGGCCGGCCTGGGCCGATGGGTGCGTCGTTGAGCATTGTGGTCTGCATCTGGTTTAAGAATCCCCATCTTAACGGGTCAGCCGCGATACGGCTAAACCTAGCTCACATTTACCTGCGGCCTGCCAGCGTTCAGTTGATCGACAGGGTGGGCGTTCAGCCGCCGCTTGATCTCACAGGCGCCAGAGGGCTCCAGCCAGGTCGTCGAAAAGCCAGCGCATGCCCTTCCCGGCATCGTTGCGCTGATTTAATATACCAGCCAGTACAAATATTAAATGTGCACTCCGCGAAAGGATTCATCATGTTGCGCCATGCCTTGTCCATCGCTCTGCCCGCCGCTGCTGCCCTGCTTCTGGCGGCGTGTGGCCAGGAAGCTGCCCCACCCGCCGCGCCGCGCCCGGCGCTGGTGGTGCAGCCACAGCCGGCCGAAGCCGCTGCCGACAGTTACCCCGGCGAAGTGCGCGCGCGCTTCGAGCCGGAGCTGGCCTTCCGCATTGGCGGCAAGGTCAGCAAGCGCCTGGTGGAGGAGGGGCAGCGGGTCAAGGCCGACCAGCCGCTGGCCGAGCTGGACCCGCAGGACGTGCGCCTGCAACTTGAAGCCAATCGCGCCCAGCTGGCGGCTGCCGAGGCCAACCTGGCATTGGTGCGCGCCGAGCGCGACCGCTACCAGAAGCTGCTGGAACGGCAGATGGTCAGCCACTCCCAGTTCGACAACGCCGAAAACCTCTACCGCGCCGGCCTTGCCCGTCTGAAGCAGGCCAAGGCCGAGTTCGATGTGGCGGGCAACCAGGCCGAATATGCCGTATTGCGTGCGCCGCAGGCCGGGGTGATTGCCAAGCGCCAGGTTGAAGTGGGCCAGGTGGTCGCCGCCGGGCAGACCGTGTTCACCCTTGCCGCCGATGGCGAGCGAGAAGTAGCCATCGGCCTGCCGGAGCAGCAGTTTGCCCGCTTCGCTGTGGGCCAACCGGTGAGCGTGGAGCTGTGGTCGCACCCGCAGGCGCGTTTCCAGGGGCGCATTCGCGAGCTGTCACCGGCCGCCGACCCGCGCTCGCGCACGTTCGCGGCGCGCATCGCCTTTACCACGGCCGCTGTACCGGCTGAACTGGGCCAGAGCGCCCGGGTGTTCATCGCCAAGGACGGGCTGATCCCGCTGGCGGTACCGCTGTCGGCCGTGACGGCGGAAAACGGTCAGGCCTATGTCTGGCGGGTGAACAAGGAAAGCCGCCTGGAGCGGGCGACCGTGCGCCTGGGGGCTTATGGCAGCGACAGTGTGCCGGTGCTCGAAGGCCTGGACCCGGGTGACTGGGTGGTTGCCGCTGGTGGCCATGTACTGCGCGAGGGCCAGGAGGTACGCCCCGTTGACCGCAGCAACCGTGTAGTGAACCTGACGGCCAAGGAGTAAGTCCCGATGGGTTTCAACCTTTCTGCCTGGGCGCTGCGCAACCGCCAGATCGTCCTGTTCCTGATGATCCTGCTGGCGGTCATTGGCGCCATGTCGTACACCAAGCTTGGCCAGAGCGAGGATCCGCCATTCACCTTCAAGGCCATGGTCATCCGCACCCTGTGGCCAGGCGCCAGCGCTGAAGAAGTGTCGCGACAGGTGACCGAGCGCATCGAAAAGAAGCTGATGGAAACCGGTGAGTACGAGAGAATCGTCTCGTTCTCTCGCCCCGGTGAATCGCAGGTTACCTTCATGGCCCGCGACTCGCTGCACTCCAAGGACATCCCCGAGTTGTGGTACCAGATCCGCAAGAAGGTTGCGGACATTCGCCACACCTTGCCGCCGGAGATCCAGGGCCCGTTCTTCAACGACGAGTTCGGCACCACCTTCGGCAATATCTATGCGCTGACTGGCGAGGGCTTTGACTACGCGGTGCTCAAGGACTACGCCGACCGTATCCAGATCCAGCTGCAGCGGGTCAAGGATGTGGGCAAGGTCGAGTTGATCGGCCTGCAGGACGAGAAAGTCTGGATCGAGCTGTCCAACCTCAAGCTGGCCACCCTCGGCGTGCCCCTGGAAGCCGTGCAGAAGGCGTTGCAAGAACAGAACGCGGTGAGCACCGCCGGTTTCTTCGAGACGCCCAGCGAGCGCTTGCAACTGCGCGTGAGCGGGCGTTTCGACAGTGTCGAGCAGATCCGCCAGTTCCCCATTCGCGTGGGTGATCGCACCTTCCGGATTGGTGATGTCGCCGAGGTGCACCGTGGCTTCAACGACCCACCTGCACCGCGCATGCGCTTCATGGGCGAGGATGCCATTGGCCTGGCGGTGTCGATGAAAGACGGTGGCGACATCCTGGTACTGGGCAAGGCCCTGGAAGGCGAGTTCGAGCGCCTGGCGCATAACCTGCCTGCCGGCATGGCGCTGCGCAAGGTTTCGGATCAACCGGCGGCGGTGAAGGCCGGCGTGGGCGAGTTTGTGCAGGTGCTGGTCGAGGCGTTGGTCATTGTGCTGCTGGTGAGCTTCTTCTCGCTGGGCCTGCGCACTGGCCTGGTGGTGGCGCTGGCCATTCCGCTGGTGTTGGCCATGACCTTTGCCGCCATGCATTACTTCGGCATCGGCCTGCACAAGATTTCCCTGGGCGCGCTGGTGTTGGCCCTGGGCTTGCTGGTGGACGACGCGATCATTGCCGTGGAGATGATGGCGATCAAGATGGAGCAGGGCTATGACCGCCTCAAGGCAGCCAGCTATGCCTGGACAAGTACGGCCTTCCCGATGCTCACCGGGACGCTGATCACGGCAGCAGGCTTTCTGCCGATTGCCACCGCGGCCTCCAGCACCGGCGAATATACCCGGTCGATCTTCCAGGTGGTCACCATCGCTTTGCTGACCTCTTGGGTGGCGGCTGTGGTGTTCGTGCCTTACCTGGGTGAGCGTCTGCTACCCGACCTGGCCAAGCTGCATGCCGCGCGCCATGGCAAGGACGGCCATGCGCCCGACCCCTACGCCACCCCGTTCTACCAGCGCGTGCGACGGCTGGTGGAGTGGTGCGTACGGCGGCGCAAGACGGTAATCCTGCTGACCGTTGCCGCTTTTGTCGGCAGCCTCCTGCTGTTCCGCTTTGTACCCCAGCAGTTCTTCCCGGCCTCCGGGCGCCCGGAGCTGATGGTTGACCTGAAGCTGGCCGAAGGCGCCTCGCTGGCCAATACCGCCGAGCGGGTCAAGCAGCTGGAGGCACTGCTCAAGCAGCAGGACGGTATCGACAACTACGTGGCCTATGTGGGCACCGGCTCGCCGCGCTTCTACCTGCCGCTGGACCAGCAACTGCCGGCAGCCAGCTTTGCCCAGTTCGTGGTGCTGGCCAAGTCGATGGAAGACCGCGAACGGCTGCGCAGTTGGCTGATCAGCACGGTGGACCAGCAGTTCCCCGACCTGCGCGCCCGGGTCACGCGTCTGGAAAATGGCCCACCCGTGGGTTACCCGGTGCAGTTCCGGGTCACTGGCGAGCATATCGAGAAGGCCCGTGCACTGGCCCGTGAAGTGGCTGACAAGGTGCGCGAGAATCCGCATGTGGTGAACGTGCACCTGGACTGGGAGGAACCCAGCAAGGCGGTGTTCCTCGAAATCGACCAGGACCGCGCCCGTGCGCTGGGCGTGAGCACTTCGCACCTGGCGAGCTTCCTGCAAAGCTCGCTGATCGGTACCACGGTCAGCCAGTACCGCGAGGACAACGAACTGATCGAGATCCTGCTGCGCGGCACCCGGCAGGAACGCAGCGAGCTGGGCAACCTGGGTAGCCTGGCGTTGCCCACCGACAATGGCCAGAGCGTGGCGTTGTCGCAGGTGGCGACCCTGGAGTACGGCTTTGAAGAAGGCATTATCTGGCACCGCAACCGCTTGCCGACGGTGACCGTGCGTGCCGATATCTACGACCAGGAGCAGCCGGCGACGCTGGTGAAGCAGATTTTGCCGACCCTGCAGGAAATCCGCGCCAAGCTGCCCGATGGCTACCTGCTGGAGGTGGGCGGCACGGTGGAGGATTCCGAGCGTGGGCAGAAGTCGGTGAATGCCGGCATGCCACTGTTCATCGTGGTAGTCCTGAGCTTGCTGATGATCCAGCTGCGCAGTTTCTCGCGCACGGTGATGGTGTTCCTCACCGCGCCGCTGGGGCTGATCGGTGTGACCCTGTTCCTGCTGGTGTTCCGCCAGCCGTTCGGCTTTGTCGCCATGCTCGGCACCATTGCGTTAGCGGGGATGATCATGCGCAACTCGGTGATACTGGTGGACCAGATCGAGCAGGACATCGCAGCGGGGATGGAGCGCTGGCAGGCGATCATCGAGGCTACGGTGCGGCGCTTCCGACCGATCGTGCTGACCGCGCTGGCGGCGGTGCTGGCCATGATCCCGTTGTCACGTAGTGTGTTCTATGGACCGATGGCGGTGGCGATCATGGGTGGGTTGATCGTGGCCACGGTGCTTACACTGCTGTTCCTGCCGGCGTTGTATGCGGCGTGGTTCAGGGTGAAGAAGGGCTGAAGACCGCAGGGGGAGGGCTTAGCCCTCCCTTCGCGGGTAAACCCGCTCCTACGACGGCCTGTGTCCAACCCCGCCGCCGTTTAGGAGCGGGTTTACCCGCGAATACGGTGGCGGCAGCAACGGTGAGCGGCTGGTGAAAATTGGCCAGCAGGCCTGGCCCTTTCGCGGGTGAACCCGCTCCTACAGAGGACCGCGCAGGCTTTTCGATCAGTGTAGGAGCGGGTTTACCCGCGAATACGGTAGCGGCAGCAACGGTGAACGGCTGGTGAAAATTGGCCAGCAGGCCCGGCCCTTTCGCGGGTGAACCCGCTCCTACAGCGCGCCGAAGACCTTCTTGGCCAGGCTGGTAGCCGCCGCTGCCGGGTTCTGGCGAATGCTCTGCTCCTGCTTGCCGATCATCTCGAACAGGCCATCCAGCGCCTTCTCGGTCACGTAGTTCTCGATATTGGCGTCATCCTTGACCAGCCCCAGGCCTTTGGCTTGGGCAGCGAAGGCATTGTACTGCTGGGCCACGCCAACCTTGTCGGTGGCCTGCTTGACGATTGGCAGGAACTTGGCGCGGATCTGCTCGCGGCTGCTCTTGTTCAGGTACTGGGTGGCCGAGTCGTCACCGCCGCTGAGAATACCCTTGGCATCGGTCACGCTCATGTTCTTCACGGCATCCACCAGAATCGCCTGGGCCTGCGGCACGGCGGCCTCGGCGGCTTTGTTCATGCTGGTTTCCAGGGCTTCGACCTGTTCACCCTTGCCGAACATCTTCATCGCCTTGGCGGCTTTGCCCAGGTTGCCTGGCAGCTCGATGCGCACGTCCGGGTTGTTGCTGAAGCCGCCTGGGGTGCTCAGTTGCTTGACGGCCAGTTGCGCACCTTGGGTCAGGGCATCTTTCAGGCCGCCGGTGGCGTCCTTCTGGCTGAGGTCGCCCAGCGACAGGGCCAGGGCACTGGCCGACAGCAGCAGGCCGGCGCACAGGGTGGTGAAGCGCAGGGAAGTGCGGATCATGAAGCTTTCCTTGTAAACGGATGAGAACGGGTATCAGCGAACCTGGTCTACCTTGATGCGTACCAATTGCGGGTCACTGCCATCGAGCGCGACACCGTGGTGTTCGGTATTGATGAACAGCAACTTGCCATTCAGCTCAATGCGCGCACTCACCGCATAGCGGTGGCCAGGCTTGACCTGCGCGGGGTCATAGGTGAGATGGAACGGCAGCGGCACGTTGCCTTTGACCGGGCCGGCCTGGCGCGCCAGGGTCACGGCAGGGGCGTCCATCAGCGACACATCCTGCAGTTCCACACTCAGGGTGGCGGCAGGCGGCAGGGCAATGCGCTGCAGGTAGAAGACTTCACCGTCCAGGCTGGCCTGGTTGGGTGGGGTTTGGCTGGAGCAGGCTGCAAGCAGGGATGCGCAACACAGCATAAAGAGCTTTTTCATGGAATCTCCGGTGTCCTTGGAGCTGGCTTGTGGCCAACCCCACGGACTTTAGCGGATTTTGCCGACCGATGAACCGTTAGAGGGTCGAAGTTTCCAGCCCGTCGTCACGGTGCAGGGCCACCTGGCGGATCGACAGGCGCAGCTCGGCCGACAGTACTCGCTTGGCCACGCCCTCGGCCAGCTCGCCGAGCTTGTCGTGATAACCCAGCTTGCCTTGCGCATCGGCGTGCAGCACCCCTTGCTGGAGCAGGGTCTGGATGAAGTGGCGGAACAGCGTCTTGTCGAAGAACTCCGGTGCGTTCAGGCCATGCAGGATCGACAGGCGTTGGGCCATCATCACGCACAGGTCTTCCAGCGCTTCGGCGCTCAGGCTGTTCTGCCCGCTGTTGATCAGCAGCGAGGTGGCCATGTAGAAGCGCTGCAGGGTCTGGGTGATGGTGCGGGCGAGCAGGGTCAGCAACACGAACTGCCGCGAGCTGGGCGCCGGGCGCACGTACAGGTCGTTGTCCTGGCGCAGCAGGCCCTGTTCCACCAGCGCGACCAGCCATTGGTCGATGACCTCGTCCAGCTGTTCTGGCGTCCAGCGCAGGAACAGTTCGGCCTGTAGGTAGGGGTAAAGCGCGTGCACATACTGGCCCAGCAGTTGGCGGCTCATGCGTGAACTGCTGAGGAAGAAGCTGGCCAGCAGCGCCGGCAGGGCGAAGATGTGCAGCACGTTGTTGCGGTAGTAGGTCATCAGCACCGCGTTGCCTTCATCCAGGTAGAGGATGCGGCCCAGGGCGTCCTTCTGCTCGGCCACCAGGTTCATGCTGCGCACATGTTCGATCAGTGCCTGGCCGTCGCCCTCGGGCAGGGTGGTGTGCGGCGAGTAGGGCACTTGGCGCAGCAGCGCCAGGTACAGGTCGAGAACGCGGGTCAGGGCGCGCTCGTCCAGGGCAAGGCGGCTGGTGGACAGCAGTGCCAGGGCCACCAGGTTGACCGGGTTGATGGCCGCCGCCTCGTTGAGGTGGCGGGCCACGGTTTCTCCCAGGCGGGCGGTGGTGGCGTTGAGCCAGTCCGGCCGGTACTGCGGACCGTGATCCTGTTCACGCCAGCCGGGCTGCTGCTGGTCGAGGAAGCCAGCCAGGCGGATGGGTTCGCCGAAGTTGACGTAGACCTGGCCAAAGCGCTGCTTGAGTGCGCCGAACACCTTGAAGATGTCCAGCACCGACTCCTTCTTCTTGCTGGCGCCGCGCAGTTCGCCCAGGTAGGTACGGCCTTCAAGCACGCGCTCGTAGCCGATGTACACCGGCACGAACACGATTGGCGTACGCGACGAACGCAAGAAGCTGCGCAGGGTAATGGCCAGCATCCCGGTGCGCGGCTGCAACATGCGCCCGGTGCGCGAGCGGCCGCCTTCGACGAAGTACTCGACCGGGAAGCCCTTGGTGTACAGGGTATGCAGGTACTCATTGAACACCGCCGTGTAAAGCGGGTTGCCCTTGAACGTGCGGCGCATGAAGAAGGCGCCACCACGGCGTAGCAGGTTACCCACCACCGGCATGTTGAGGTTGATGCCTGCTGCCACGTGCGGCGGAGTGAGGCCGTTGCGGAACAGCAGGTACGACAGCAGCAGGTAGTCGATGTGGCTGCGGTGGCACGGCACGTAGATCACTTCATGGCCAGGGGCGATACCCTGCACCTGTTCGATGTGGTTGACCTTGATGCCGTCGTAGATCTTGTTCCAGAACCAGCTGAGCACCACTTCGAGGAAGCGGATGGCGGTATAGGTGTAGTCCGAGGCTATCTCGTTGCCATAGCGCAGTGCCTGGGCCTCGGCTTTGGCCAGCGGAAGGTTCTCGCGCTGCGCTTCGTCGGCAATCGCCTGGCGCACTTGCGGGGCATGGACCAGGCCTTTGACCAGGGTGCGTCGGTGCGAGATGTCCGGGCCGATGACGGCAGCCTTGAGGTTGCGAAAGTGCACGCGCATCAGGCGCTGGGCCATGCGCACGGTGCGCTCGTGGCCTTTGTTGTGCTGCACCAGCTCGCGCAGGTGGATTGGCGCGGAGAACTGTACCCGGGTCTTGCGCCCCAGGATCAGTACGGTCAGCAGCCGGCGCAGGCGCCCGGTTACCGCCCAGCTGTCGGCGAACAGCAGCTTCCAGGGGCTGGACTCGCTGGCCGGGGTCTGGCCCCAGAACACGCTGACAGGAATGATCTGCGCATCTTCTTCAGCATGCTGGCTGACGGCAGCCACCAGGCGTTCGAGGGTGGGCGGGGCGCCGCTTTTGTCCTGGCGGCCGAGCCAGTCCGGGTCGGGGGTCAGGTAGAAGAACGCGGCGGGTTCCTGCAGTGGGCCGACAGCTACCGGCAGCACCGGGCGCGGTAGCCCCGCCTTGGTGCACTCGTGGTCGAGCACGGCCAGGTCGGTGAGCGCGGGCGAGGGCAGCGCATAGAACACCGGCCGGCTGCGGTCGAGGTTGAGGGTCATGGAAGACTGGTTGATGGTCTCGGAGCGCACCCACAGGTACAACAGGCGACGCAGGCCGCCGAAGATCAGGCGGTGCAGGGGGGAACGGGTCATGGGGTGTGTGCCCTGGGTGTGATGTTCAGGTGGGTATTCTGCTATTTAGTCTGCCGTATCGGCGTAAGTTCAGCAAAATTCGGCCAACGGCGGCGCCGTCATCAATTTTTTTTGTTCTGTGTCATATACTCGGCCTGCCACTTGCAGGATATTTCGGCAAGCGGCGTTGGCACGGGGCAGGTGACCTCATGCCTGCAAGGCGATCTTCACAATAAAAATCCGGAGTAGTTCAGATGTCGTCTCGTGAGACTGGGAATGTAAAGTGGTTCAACGATGCCAAGGGTTATGGCTTCATTCAGCGCGAAGGTGGTGCGGATGTGTTCGTCCACTATCGGGCGATTCGCGGTGAGGGGCATCGTACCCTGGTCGAAGGGCAGCGGGTGGAGTACGCCTGCGTGCAGGGCCAGAAAGGCCTGCAAGCCGAAGACGTAGTGGGCCTCTGAGCCTCTGGTTTCAAGCCGTAGGAGCGGGCTTGCCCGCGAAGCAGCCACCACGGTGGCTGCCACGGGCGTGGCCCGTGTTCGCGGGTAAACCCGCTCCTACAGAAACGAGCAAGCCTGCCGTTTCATGATGTACGCCAGGTGATTTCCTCTTCACCGTCGGCGCTGATGCGGACCCAGCGGTCAGCATCTTCTTCCCCGTCTTCCTCAACCCAGCCACCCGGCGCACAGCGCACTTCCACACCCAGCGCGGCAAATGCGGCGCGGGCGCAGGCAACGTCATCGGCCCACGGCGTCTGGTCGCTTTCCAGGTACAGGCTGTTCCATTTCCCTACAGCCTTGGGTAACCAAGTGACCGGAATGTTACCGGCCTGGCATTTGAAGGTATGGCCTTTCTGCTTCCACTCGGTGCACGGGCCGATTGCCTGGGCGAGCCACTCGGCAATCTGCTTGTGGTCGACGTCGGCGTCCTTCAGGTAGATCTCGATATCAGGTTGACGCATAAGGGCTCCGGGTGTGCTCAGTCTTGGCGCACGAAATAGTCATAACGCATGGAAACCGTGACCTCGAACGGCTCGGGCTGGTCGATCACCCGGGCACGTTTTTCGGCGCTGGCGCGCCAGCCGTGTGGGGTCATGGCCAGCAGATCGGCGCGGGCCTTGGGCGCGGCCAGGCTCAGGCGGAACTCGAGGGTTTCGCTGTGTGCATGGGCCATGCCTTCAGGGACCAGGGCCAGGTGCTTGTCGTCGGCGTAAGGGCGTACTTCATCGTAGAGCACTTCACGCAGTTCCATCAGGTGGCCGCTGGTCGGGCCGACCCGCATCAGGCCGCCGCCGGGGCTGAGCAAACGCTTGGCCTCGGCCCAGTCCAGCGGGCTGAAAACGCTGGCGATGAACTGGCAGCTGGCGTCGGTCAGCGGCACGCGGGCCATGCTGGCGACCATCCAGGTGACCGCCGATGCTCGGCGGCAGGCGCGCTTGACCGCTTCGCGGGAGATGTCCAGCGCATAGCCGTCGGCGGCCGGCAAGGCCTGGGCGATCTGTGCGGTGTAGTAACCCTCGCCGCAGCCGATGTCCAGCCAGGCGCCAGGCTGGCGCTCGGCGGCCAGCTCGGCCAGGCGGCGGGCGACTGGCGCGTAATGGCCGGCGTCGAGAAAGTCGCGGCGTGCCTCGACCATGGCCTGGTTGTCACCGGGGTCGCGGCTGTTCTTGTGCTGCACCGGCAGCAGGTTCAGGTAACCCTGGCGGGCGCGGTCGAAGCGGTGGCCGGCCGGGCACACCACACCATTGTCGAGCCGGCTCAGCGGCGCCTGGCAAAGCGGGCAGGCAAGCATCAGGCGAGCAACCGGACCAGGGTCTGGTAGTAGATTTCGGTCAGCAGATCGAGGTCGCTGGCCAGGATCCGCTCGTCAACCTGGTGGATGGTGGCGTTGACCGGGCCGAGTTCGACCACCTGGGTGCCCATGGTTGCGATGAAGCGACCATCGGAGGTGCCGCCGCTGGTGGAGGGCTGGGTATCGCGACCGGTGACGCCCTTGATGCTGGCCGCCACGGCGTCGAGCAGCTCGCCTGGTTCGGTCAGGAACGGCAGGCCAGACAATGCCCAGTCGACCGACCAGTCCAGTTCATGCTTGTCGAGAATCGCCGACACCCGCGCCTGCAAGCCTTCAACGGTGGACTCGGTGGAAAAGCGGAAGTTGAACAGCGCGGTCAGCTCGCCCGGGACCACGTTGGTGGCGCCGGTGCCGGAATTGAGGTTGGAGATCTGGAAGCTGGTGGGTGGGAAGAACGCATTGCCTTCGTCCCAATGCTCGGCAGCCAGTTCCGCCAGGGCCGGGGCGGCCAGGTGGATCGGGTTGCGCGCCAGATGCGGGTAGGCCACATGGCCCTGTTTGCCGCGTATGGTCAGCTTGGCGCCCAGCGAACCACGGCGACCGTTCTTGACCACGTCACCCAGCAAGGTGGTGCTGGACGGTTCGCCGACGATGCACCAGTCCAGACGCTCGTTGCGCGCTTTCAGGCGCTCGACCACCGCCTTGGTGCCGTGGTGAGCCGGGCCTTCCTCGTCGCTGGTGATCAGAAACGCGACCTTGCCGCGGTGGTTCGGGTAGTCCTGCACGAAGCGCTCGCTGGCGATGACCATGGACGCCAGGCTGCCCTTCATGTCGGCGGCGCCACGGCCACAGAGCATGCCGTCGGCGTCGATCAGTGCCTCGAAGGGTTCATGCTGCCATTGCTGGACCGGGCCGGTAGGCACCACGTCGGTGTGGCCGGCAAAACACAGTACCGGGCCGTCCTGGCTGCCGTGGGTGGCCCAGAAGTTGTCGACGTCTTCAATGCGCATCGGCTCCAGCTGGAAACCGACGGCGCCCAGACGGTTCATCATCTGCGCCTGGCAATCGGCGTCGACGGGGGTGACCGAGGGGCGACGGATCAGGTCGCAGGCCAGTTGAAGGGTAGGCGAGAGCTCGGCAGGGGCCGTCATGGGGGACTCCGGGGCAAGGCAAGGCGGGGAAATCTGAGGGGCGTTATCTTATATCAAATGGTTTCGGGCAGCACGGCCCATTCGCGGGCACGCCCGCTCCNAGCGGGCGTGCCCGCGAATGGGCTGCACAGGTCAGCCCCGGCAATCTCAAGCCTGCTGCGCTTGGGCAGCCTTTTCTGCGGGCTTGGGCAGCGACGACAGGAACGCCATCACCAGCGCTGCCACATAAGGCAACGACTGCACCAGCAACATCGCCACCCAGAAGCGCATGTCCGAGCTCGGCAGCCCCTGAACCAGGTAGATGCCCAGCGCCGCGCCCCACAGCAGCAACATGATGAACAGCTCTTCACGGGCTTCGGAAATCGCCACCAGCAACCCATGGCTGTCAGCGTTCTTCGGTGTGCGGAAGAACGGCATGCTGCTGGTGAAGAAACCATACAGTACCGCCTTGGCGATGGTGTGCGACAGCGCCAGCCCGGCCAGCGCAGCTGCGAAGGCATCCTTGAGGTTCACCCCCACCGCTCGGCGGTACAGGAAGATGATCTTGCCGACCTTGAAGAAGAACAGCGCCAGCGGCGGGATGGCGAAGATCATCAGGGGCGGATCGACCCGATGCGGCACGATGATCATCGCCGCCGACCACAACAGCGCGCCGATGGTGAAGAAGATGTTCATGCCATCGGCGATCCACGGTAGCCAGCCGGCCAGGAAGTGGTAGCGCTGGCCACGGGTCAGCTGGCTGCCTTTGCCGCGCAGCAGCGCGCCGGCGTGGTGCTTGATGATCTGGATGGCGCCGTAGGCCCAGCGGAAGCGTTGCTTCTTGAAGTCGATGAAGGTGTCGGGCATCAGGCCCTTGCCGTAGCTGTTGTGGGCGTAGGCGGCGGACAGGCCTTTCTCGAACACACGCAGGCCCAGTTCGGCGTCCTCGCAGATGCACCACTCGGCCCAGCCCAGTTCTTCCAGCACGCTGCGCCGGGTCATGGTCATGGTGCCGTGCTGGATGATCGCGTCACGGTCGTTGCGGGTAACCATACCGATGTGGAAGAAGCCTTTGTATTCGCTGTAGCACAGCTTCTTGAAGGCGCTTTCGTGCTGGTCGCGGTAATCCTGCGGTGACTGCACCACGGCAATTTTCGGGTCGGCGAAGTGCGGCACCATGTGCTTGAGCCAGTTGCGGTCCACGCAGTAGTCCGAGTCGATAACCGCGATCACTTCGGCGTCCTTTGCCGTGTGCGGGATCAGGTAGTTCAACGCACCGCCCTTGAAGCCGGCCAGCGGCGCGACGTGGAAGAACTTGAAGCGCTCGCCAAGCTTCTCGCAGTGGGCCTTGAGTGGCTCCCACACGGCCGGGTCCTTGGTGTTGTTGTCGATCACCAGCACTTCGTAGTCGGGGTAGTCCAGGGCGGCCAGGGCGTCCAGGGTCTGTTTTACCATCTCAGGTGGTTCGTTGTAGCACGGCACATGCACCGACACCTTGGGCCGGTAGGCACTGTCGGCCTGCACGGGCAGGAATTCGCGTCGGCGCTTGTGTATCCAGACCGCCTCGGCCAGTTCGTGGGCCTCGGTGAGCAGCACGATGAACACGCCCAGCGCGCCGAGGGCCAGCAGCACGCCCACGGTCAGGCTGAACCAGGTGCTGTATTGCTGGCTGTAGTCATAGGCGATCCACACCAGTACCGACCCGCACAGGAAGGTGATGAACGTCAGGAAGGTACGGCCACGCTGGCGCAGGGCCGAGCCATCGATGAACAGCACCATCAGGGCGATCATTGCCAGCACCACCGACGCCACTGCCAGGGCCCGCCACTGCGGGATCGCCACCACAGGGCCGTCGAAGTTGAACTTCTGCTGGCGCTCGGCGTTGTAGACGCCCCAGTAGGCGCCTACCGACCCTTCGTCGCTGGCCTTCCAGGGTTGGTCATAGGCTTCAATGACAAAGTAGTTGTAGCCACGGCGGTTGAGGGTATTGACCAGGGTGCGCAAGTAGATGGCCTGGTCGGCCTGTGTGGCATCGGCACCACCGCGCATGCGGCCGTTGCTCGGCCAGCCGACTTCCGACAGCAGCAGGGGTTTGCGCGGGAACTGGTGCTTCAGTTCACGGGCGCGGTCGAGGACGAACTCGACCGAATCCTTCATCGGCACGAACTCCCAGTAGGGCAGGATGTGCGCGGCAATCAGGTCGACGTGCCTGGCCAGCTCAGGATGTTCCTTCCAGATGTGCCATTGTTCACTGGTGGTCACGGGCACCTTCACGGCTGCGCGTACGCGGTCCAGGTATTTGATCAGGTTTTCCGGTGTGACTTCTTCACGGAACAGCGCCTCGTTGCCGACCACCACCCGCACCACGCTGCGCGACGTGTTGGCCAGCTGGATGGCCGTGGCGATTTCGCGCTCGTTGCGCTCCAGGTCCGGGCTGATCCATATCCCCAGCGTCACCCGCAGGCCGAACTCCTCGGCCAGGCGCGGGACGTCGGCCTGGGTGCCTTCCACGGTATAGATACGGATGCTGTCGGTCAGTTTGCTCAGTTGCTCCAGGTCCTGACGCATTTCGTCGTCGGTGGGGTACTGACCCTTCTGTGGGCTTTCGCCCAGGCGGAACGGCGAATACGAAAAGCCAGAGATCTGTTCTGGCCAGGCGGGGGCGGAGACCGGGCGGTTGATCAGTGCCCAGAACCCGGTGAACAGTGCGGCGATGGCCAGCACCACTACCAGGTTCAGGCCGAATTTACGTGAAGACATCGTCGTCCATTCATGTGGAAGTGATAGGACATTAAAGCAGGGTTGGCAGTCTCTTTCCTAACGATGCAGGCCAAGGGTTCACTGGCATATAATGCGCGCCGGTTTTTTGGGGTATGAACATGAGCACAGAAGATCCACGCTTTGCCGGCGTTGCCCGGCTGTATGGCGACCAGGGGCTGCAACGTCTGGGCCAGGCCCATGTGGCTGTGGTCGGTATTGGCGGGGTGGGCTCGTGGGTGGCCGAAGCCCTGGCACGCAGCGGCGTGGGCGAGATTACCCTGTTCGACCTGGACGATGTCTGCGTCAGCAACACCAACCGCCAGGCCCATGCGCTGGAAGGGCAGGTGGGGCGGCCCAAGGTCGAGGTCATGGCCGAGCGCCTGCGGGCGATCAACCCAGGGTGTACGGTGCATGCGGTGGCCGACTTCGTCACCCGCGAGACCATGGCCGAGTACATCACCGAGCACCTCGACTGCGTGATCGACTGCATCGACAGCGTCATGGCCAAGGCGGCGCTGATCGCCTGGTGTCGGCGGCGCAAGATTGCCATTGTCACTACCGGTGGCGCGGGTGGGCAGATCGACCCGACGCAGATCCAGATCGCCGACCTGAGCAAGACCTTCAACGACCCATTGGCTTCACGGGTGCGTTCCACCCTGCGCCGCGACTACAACTTCTCGCGTAATGTCAGCCGTAACTATGGCGTGCCGTGCGTGTTCTCCAGTGAACAGCTGCGTTACCCCAAGGGTGATGGCAGTGTTTGCCTGCAGAAAAGCTTTGTCGGTGAAGGCGTGCGGCTGGACTGCTCGGGTGGCTTTGGCGCGGTGATGATGGTGACTGCGACCTTTGGCATGGTAGCGGCGAGCAAGGCGATAGAAAAACTGGTGGCTGGAGCGCGCCGGCCGTCGGAACGGGTCAAGCCTGAATAGACCGCGTGGGCGTCTTCGCGGGCCCGCCCGCTACAGGTATTGCATCTCTCTCAAGCATGATGCCGTACCTGTGGGAGCGGGCAGGCCCGCGAAGAAACCGGCGCCGATTCAGCGGTTGGATGCCAACTCCGCCATCCGCTGCAACACCGCATGCAGCCCATTGCTGCGCGACGGCGACAGTTGGCGTTCCAGCCCGAGCTGGGTAAACCACTCGCGCAGATCAATCCCGGCCAGCTCCTCACTGGCCAGTCCCTGCACCCGCACCAGCAACAGCGCCAGCAGCCCACGCAACAAGCGGGCATCGCTGCTGGCCTTGAACCACCACACGCCCTCGATCTGCTCGGCCACCAGCCACACCAGGCTCTCGCAGCCATGCACCCGGTTGGCCTCGGTCTTTTCGGCATCAGCCAGCGGCTCCAGGCGGTCACCCCACTGCATCAACAGCCGCGCACGCTGTTCCCAGCCTTTGCCCTGTTGAAACGCTTCCAGCGCTTGGTGCGCCTGTTCCGGCAGGCTCATCGCAACAGCTCCAGGCCTTGGTCCAGCGCGTCGAAGAAACGCTGCACGTCATCGCTGTCGTTGTACAAACCCAGCGATACCCGTATCGCGCCCTCCAGCCCCAGCCCCTTCAGCAGTGGCATGGCACAGTGGTGACCGGCACGCACGGCAATGCCCTGTTCAGTCAGCAAATGAGCGATATCGGCGTTGTGCACGCCCTCGATGACGAAACTGGCCAGGGCCGTCTGCGGTGCGCCCAACACCCTCACGCCCTCGCGGTCGCCCAGGCCACGCAGCAGGTGCTGGTGCAGGCTGGCTTCATGCGCTGCGACCGCATGGGCATCGAGGCTGGCCAGGTAGTCCAGCGTTGCACCCAGGCCGATCACCCCGGCAATCGGCGGCGTACCCGCTTCGAAGCCCAGGGGCGCGGGACGGAAGCTGGCGCTGTGGTACTCGGCCAGCTGCACCATCTCGCCACCGAACTGCCAGTGGCGCAACAGCTTCAGGGCCTGGGCGCGGCCATAGAGCACGCCGACGCCGTCCGGACCGTACAGCTTGTGGCTGGAAAACACATAGAAGTCGCAGCCCAGTTGCTGCATGTCCTGGCGACCATGCACCACGCCCTGGGCACCATCAACCACCGTCAGCGCGCCCTGGGCGCGGGCATGGGCCAGCAGCGCAGGCAGCGGTTGCCAGGTACCCAGCACGTTGGACAGCTGGCTGATGGCGAGTACTCGGGTGCGCGGGCCGATCAGTTGCAGTGCCTGGTCCTGGTCGATACGACCCTGGGCGTCCAGTGGCAGCACCACCAGGCGCAGGTTGCGCCGGTGCGCCAGCTGTTGCCAGGGCAACAGGTTGGCATGGTGCTCCAGGGCACTGATGGCAATTTCGTCACCGGCTTCGAGGCGGTGCTCCAGGCCATAGGCCAGCAGGTTCAGTGCCGAGGTGGCGCCGTGGGTGAACACGATCTGCCGCGAGTCTGCGGCATTGAGCCAGGTGGCGACCTTGTCGCGGCTGGTTTCGAAGGCCTGGGTCGCCAGCGCACCTGGCAAATGCTGGGCACGGTGCACGTTGGCTGCGCCATGGCCGTAGTAATGGCTCAGGGCATCGAGCAGGGCTTGCGGCTTCTGGGTGGTGGCGGCGCTGTCCAGATAGGTCTGGTGCTGCCGTTGCAGGGCGGCGATGGCGGGGAAGTCGGCACGCCAGGGAGAGGGCTGGAACATGTTTGCGAGGCCTGGAATGAAAATCGGGTCTGGTGCATTGGCGCCAGACCCGATCTTAACACCTCAAACCCGGCAGGGTTCTCAGTTGTGAGCGTGCAGCGCTTCGTTCAGCTCGATGGCCGACTTGTGGGTCTTGCACTCTACCGCGCCGTTCAGCGAGTTGCGGCGGAACAGCAGGTCGGTCTGGCCGGCCAGGTCGCGGGCCTTGACCACTTTGACCAGTTCGTTGTTCTCGTCCAGCAGGTTCACCTTGGTGCCCGCGGTGATGTACAGGCCGGCTTCGACGGTGTTGCGGTCGCCCAACGGAATACCGATACCGGCGTTGGCGCCGATCAGGCAGCCTTCGCCGACTTTGATGACGATGTTGCCGCCACCGGACAGGGTGCCCATGGTCGAGCAGCCGCCGCCCAGGTCCGAGCCCTTGCCGACGAATACGCCAGCGGAAACGCGGCCTTCGATCATGCCCGGGCCTTCGGTACCCGCGTTAAAGTTGACGAAGCCTTCGTGCATGATGGTGGTGCCTTCGCCAATGTAGGCGCCCAGGCGCACACGGGCGGTGTCGGCGATACGCACGCCGGCCGGGACCACGTAGTCGGTCATTTTCGGGAACTTGTCCACCGAGAACACTTCCAGCAGCTCGCCCTTCAGGCGTGCTTCCAGTTGCAGCTCGGCCAGTTCGCCCAGGTCGACCGCGCCCTGGTTGGTCCAGGCCACGTTCGGCAGCAGCGGGAAGATACCGGCCAGGCTTACGCCATGCGGCTTGACCAGGCGGTGCGACAGCAGGTGCAGCTTGAGGTAGGCCTCTGGGGTCGAGCTCAGGGCAGCGTCTTCGGCCAGCAGGGTGGCGACCAGCGGCTTGTGGCTCTCTGCCAAGCGGGTCAGCAGGGCGGCCTGGGCAGCGTCCACGCCTTTCAGGGCTTCGGCCAGTTGTGCGGCCTGGGCGTTGCTGAAGGCGATGGCCTGGTTGCCACCTTCGTAACCGAGAACAGGGGCTACTGCAGCAACCAGTTCGGCGCTCGGGTTGAGCAGCGGTTGTGCGTAGAACACTTCCAGCCAGGCGCCCTGGCGGTTCTGGGAGCCGACACCGAAGGCCAGGCTGAACAGGGTATTGGACATGTGATTACCTCGTGCGAAATAGGGTGGGGGCTCAGGCCAGGGCAGCGGCGTACAGGTCGGGCTTGAAGCCAACCAGGGTACGCGCGCCAAGGTCGAGCACCGGGCGTTTGATCATCGACGGCTGGGCCAGCATCAGCTCGACGGCCTTGGCCTGGTCGAGGTTGGCCTTGCTGGCGTCGTCCAGCTTGCGGAAGGTGGTGCCGGCACGGTTGAGGATGACTTCCCAGCCGTGTTCGTCGCACCAGCGGTTCAGGCTGTCACGGTCGATACCTTGGGTTTTGTAATCATGGAATTCGTAGGCGATGGCTTTGTCTTCGAGCCAGGTACGCGCCTTTTTCATGGTGTCACAGGCTTTGATGCCGTAGAGCGTGTAGGTCATTGTGTACATTGGGGTTACAAGTCGCCCCAATCTCTCCGTTTTTCGATGTCAGTCGCGGGATTATGCGGGAACGAGACTGGGAGCGCCACGGGTGTGCAAGTCTTGGGTTTTGATGGGGCGTGGTTAGGTCTGCCTTGAGTCTTGTAGCGCGTTTGAGATCGAGCGCCGCCAGGTTCCTGGCTTAAGAGATTCAGCGCCTGTGAGATCGAGCGCCGCCCGCGCGGCGCTTCGCGGGTAAACCCGCTCCTACGTTTGTTTCGGGCCAGTTATGCCTGTGGCATTTGCGCGCGAACGCCTTGGCGCACGCCTCGATATCGCGTCGTACAAACAAGGCGGTCGCGCGGGTCTGGCACAGGCGATACTGGCCCGAAACAAATGTAGGAGCGGGTTTACCCGCGAAGCGCCTCGCGGGCGGCGCTCGATCTCAAAAGCGCTGAATCTTTTAAGCCGGGAACCTGGCGGCGCTCGATCTCTTGGCGCACGCCTCGATATCGCGTCGTACAAACAAGGCGGTCGCGCGGGTCTGGCACAGGCGATACTGGCCCGAAACAAACGTAGGAGCGAGTTTACCCGCGAAGCGCCGCGCGGGCGGCGCTCGATCTCGCAGGCGCTACAAGACTCAAGGCAGGCCCTACCATCAAACCTAAGTATCATCATGTTACATATTCAACCGCCACCTGCGACTATCGTGCAGCGGCCCCAGCTCGCCGATCGCCGCTAACATATTGTTTCAATGGCGATGTTTCGCCCCGTTGTCGTTTCTGGTTCACAAAGGAAGCCTTACCGGATGCAGTCCGCCTACACCGTCCTCATCCTGCTGACCCTGGTCAGCCTGTCGAAGCTGGTCGGCCGTGTGATCCCGCTGCCATTGCCGCTGGTACAGATTGCCGCCGGTGCCTTGCTGGCGTGGCCGACGCTGGGCCTGCATGTAGCCCTTGACCCCGAATTGTTCCTGTTCCTGTTCCTGCCTCCGCTGCTGTTCGCCGACGGCTGGCGCATCCCCAAGCGTGAGTTATGGCGCATTCGTGGCCCGGTAGTGGCGCTGGCCGTGGGGCTGGTGTTGTTCACCGTGGTCGGCGCCGGTTACTTCATCCACTGGTTGCTGCCGAGCATCCCGTTGCCGGTGGCCTTCGCCCTGGCCGCAGTGCTTTCGCCGACCGACGCCGTGGCCGTTTCAGCCATTGCCCAGGACCGCCTGCCCACTCCCCTGATGCACATGCTGCAGGGCGAGGCGCTGATGAACGACGCGTCGGGCCTGGTAACCTTCAAGTTCGCCTTGGCGGCGGCGATCACCGGGGTGTTTTCGTTGGCTGACGCCAGCTTCAGCTTCGTGTTGGTCGCACTGGGCGGCCTTGCGGTGGGCGTGGTACTGAGTTGGTTGATCGGTCGCCTGCGCATGTGGATGATCACCCGGGGCTGGGACGATCCGGCTACCCATGTGGTGTTCATGTTGCTGCTGCCGTTCGCAGCCTACGTGCTGGCCGAGCGTTTGGGCGTTTCGGGTATTCTCTCGGCAGTGGCGGCCGGCATGATGCAGAGCTGGCTCGACCTGCTGCCGCGTCAGACCAGTACCCGCCTGCTCAACCGCAGTGTCTGGTCGTTGCTGGAGTTTGCCTTCAATGGCCTGATCTTCCTGTTGTTGGGCTTGCAGTTGCCAGACATCATCAAGGCTGTGGTCAGCCACGAAGCGACCCTCTGGCCGACATTGGCCTACCGCTGCCTGGACGTGGTGGCGATCTTTGCCGCACTGATTATGTTGCGGTTCATCTGGGTCCAGAGTATCTGGCGCTCGATCGGTGTGGTCCGTCGCTGGCGCGGCAAGCCGGCACTGGTGCTGATGCCTACGGCGCGTTCCTGCTGGTTGCTGACCTTGGGGGGTGTGCGCGGCGCTGTCACCCTGGCGGGTGTCATGTCGATCCCGTTGCTGATAGGGGCTGGCACCGCTTTCCCGGAGCGTGATCTGCTTATCTTCATTGCTGCGGGGGTAATCCTGCTGTCGTTGATCAGCGCCTGCATCGCGCTGCCGATATTACTGCGCGGGGTGACCAAGAGCCCGGACGAGCGCTTGCACCAGGAAGTGCAGGAAGCCTGGCGGCGCACGGCCGAGGCGGCGATTCATGCCTTGGAGGCAGAAGAGGTGATCGACAGCAACGCACCGCAGGATGCTGCGCAGGCAACGTTGGCGACCGAGTTGAAGGCGCGCTTGATGGCTGAATACCGGGATGAGCTGGAAAGCTACGACGACAGTGCCGAAGCCAAGGCCCTGGCCGCACAGATGGACTTGCTGGAGCGGCGTTTACGCTTGCGTGCCCTGAGGGCGCAGCGGCTGGAATTGTATAACCTGCATCGTCAGCACCTGGTGGGGGATGAGGTGGTGCGGCAAGTACTGGGTGAGCTGGATATGAGTGAGGCGAACCTGGGGCAGGTCAAGTAGACCCTATCAAGGCCCTTCGCGGGC
>NZ_JBQENN010000023.1:0-13918 GCF_052044625.1 Pseudomonas sp. 22515 | reverse complement strand
GCCCGCGAAGGGGTTGATCAGCTGTTTTGCAGGAAGGCGCGAATCCGCTCGGCCGCCTCGATGCATTCGGCCAGCGGTGCAACCAGTGCCATGCGCACGCGCCCGGCACCCGGGTTCACCCCATCTACTTCACGCGACAGGTACGACCCCGGCACCACGGTCACATGCTGGGCTTCGAACAGGTCGCGGGTGAACTCGGCATCGTCGCCCGGTACCTTGGCCCACAGGTAGAAACTGCCGTCCGGGCGTTGCACGTCCAGTACCGGCTGCAGAATATCCAGCACGGCATCGTACTTGGCTCGGTATTGGTCGCGGTTCGCGCGCACATGCGCCTCGTCCTGCCAGGCAGCGATGCTGGCCAGCTGGGTTTGCACCGGCATCGCGCAGCCGTGGTAGGTGCGGTACAGCAGAAACGGCTTGATGATCTGGGCATCGCCCGCGACGAAGCCCGAGCGCAGCCCAGGCAGGTTGGAGCGCTTGGACAGGCTGTGGAACACCACGCAGCGCGCAAAATCGCTACGGCCAAGCTCGGCGCATGCCGACAGCAGGCCAGGCGGTGGCGCGTCCTCGTCGAAGTACAGCTCGCTGTAGCACTCGTCGGCGGCGATCACGAAGTCGTGTTCGTCAGCCAGGGCAATCAGCTTCTTCAGGGTGTTCATTGGCACCAGCGCACCGGTAGGGTTGCCCGGCGAGCACAGGAACAGGATCTGGCAACGCTTCCACACCTCGGCCGGTACGGCGTCGAAGTCCGGGTTGAAACCGTTGTTTTCCAGGCACGGCAGGTAGTGCGGGGTGGCGCCGGCCAGCAGCGCTGCGCCTTCGTAGATCTGGTAGAACGGGTTGGGGCTGATCACCAGGCCGTCATCGGCGCGGTTGACCACGGCCTGGGTGAAGGCGAACAGCGCTTCCCGGGTGCCATTGACCGGCAGGATGTGGCGGTCGGCGTCCAGCCAGCCGGCTGGCACGCCAAAGCGTCGTTCACACCACTGGCCGATGGCCTGGCGCAGGGCTGGCAAACCAAGGGTGCTCGGGTAAACCGCCAGCTTGTCGAGGTTGTCGGCCATGGCCTGGGCAACGAACGCCGGCGATTCGTGCTTCGGCTCACCGATCGACAGGGCGATGGCGCGTTTGTCCGCCGCAGGCTTCACACTGCCCAGCAGGGCGCGGAGCTTTTCGAACGGATAGGGCTGAAGCTGGGTCAAGGCATGGTTCATCGGCGCAAGGTCTCGTCAATCGTCTAATCGTTAAAAGGTCACGCGGGTCTGGCTGGTGTCGCTACCTTGACCGGCCTGCAGTTGCTGCACGATGGCTTCCTGCAGGCGGCTGCACAGCTGCGGGTCTGACAGCGGCTGGTTGTCGGCATCGGTAATGAAGAACACGTCTTCTACCCGCTCACCGAGGGTGGCGATCTTGGCGTTTTGCAGTGAAAGGTCGAACTCCAGGAAGATCCGACCCAGCCGGGCCAGCAGGCCTGGGCGGTCTGGCGCGGTGATTTCGAGGATGGTCACCGGGCGCTGGGCATCGTTGAGGATGGTCACTTGCGGCGGGAAGTCGAAGTGCTTGAGCTGCCGCGGCACCCGGCGCTGGATGATGGTCGGGTAGTCCTCGGGGTTGCGCAGCGCTTCTGTCAGGCCGTCGCGAATCTGCTTGACCCGCTGCGGGTTGTCGCCGATCGAGCCGCCGTCGTTGTCCAGCACAATATAGGTGTCGAGGGTGAACTGGCTGCTCGACGTGATGATTCGTGCGTCGTGGATGTTCAGGTTCAACTGCGACATGGCCGCCACCGTCACGGCGAAGAAATCGTGCTGGTCGGGGGCATAGATGAAGATCTGCGTGCCGCCTTCGAACTCGCGCTGGGTGGTTTCCTTGATCAGCACCAGCGGCCCGCCATCGGCCGGTTGCTGCAGGATCGCATCCGTGTGCCAAGCCACGTCGGCGGCCGTGTGCTTGAGGAAATAGTCATCGCCCAGTTGCGCCCATAGCTGCTCGACGTCATCCGGGTCGGTGCCCTCGCGCACCAGAATATCCAGCGCTGACGACTGGGTCTGGCGAATCTGCTCTTCGCGGTCCAGCGGGTTTTCCAGGCCGCGGCGCAGGGCGCGCTTGGTTTCGGTGTACAGCTGGCGCAGCAGGCTGGCCCGCCACGAGTTCCACAGGCTCGGGTTGGTGGCGTTGATGTCGGCCACGGTCAGTACGTACAGGTAGTCAAGGCGCGTCTCGTCGCCCACGTGCAGGGCAAAGTCGTTGATCACCTGCGGGTCGGACAAGTCCTTGCGCTGAGCGGTGGTCGACATCACCAGGTGGTTCTGCACCAACCAGACGATCAGGCGGCTGTCCCAGGCCGGCAACTGGTGCCGTTCGCAGAACTTCTGCGCGTCCACTGCACCGATTTCCGAGTGGTCGCCCTGGCGACCCTTGCCAATGTCGTGGTACAGGCCGGCCAGGTAGATCAGCTCGGGTTTGGGCAGGCGCCCCATGAGCTTGCTGGCCAGCGGGAATTTCTCGGAAACCGGCGTGTATTGCAGCTTGCGCAGGTGCTTGATGAGGTTGAGGGTATGCGCGTCGACCGTATAGATGTGGAACAGGTCATGCTGCATCTGCCCGACGATCAGGCCGAACTCTGGCAGGTAACGGCCGAGAATGCCGTAGCGGTTCATCCGGCGCAGGTTGCGGTGGATGCCGATTTCGCACTTGAACAGCTCGATGAACAGGCTGGTATTGCGGATGTCGGTGCGGAACGTGTCGTCGATCAGGTGGCGGTGTTCGCGCAGCAGGCGCACGGTATCGGCACGCACGCCTTTGATCTCGGGGTGTTGGGCCATCAGCACGAAGATTTCCAGCATGGCGAACGGCGTGCGTTTGAACACGTTCGGATGGGCGGCCTCGATGTAGCCGTCATGCAGGCGGAACCGCGCGTTCAGCGGCTGGGTGCTGCCACTTTCCTCATCGGCGAGGATAACCTCTTCGAAGTGCTGGATGATCAGGTCGCACAGTTGGCTGATGCTCATCACCACCCGGTAGTACTGCTGCATGAATTGTTCGATCGCCCGCTTGGGGTTTTCATCGCTGTAGCCCAGCAGCGTGGCGATGCTGCGCTGGTGGTCGAACAGCAGGCGGTCTTCGGCGCGTCCGGCCAGCATGTGCAGGGCATAACGGACTTTCCAGAGGAAGTCCTGGGACGAAGCCAGCAGTTCATTCTCGCTTTCCAGCAAGAAGCCTTCGCCGGCCAGTGCATGCAGGTTGAGCGTACCGTACTGGCGGCGGGCCACCCAAAGGACCGTCTGGATGTCACGCAGGCCACCTGGCGAACCCTTGACGTTGGGTTCGAGGTTGTACTCCGTGTCGTTGTACTTGTGGTGGCGGGCCTTGAGTTCGGCGCGCTTGGCCAGGAAGAACTCCTTGCTCGGCCACATGTGCGCGGTGCTGGTGACTTCCAGCATGCGCTGACGCAAGGCCTCGGGGCCGGCGATGGTGCGGCTTTCCATCAGGTTGGTGATTACCGTCAGGTCGGCGCGGGCCTGTTCGGCGCACTCGTCTACGGTGCGCACGCTCTGGCCGACTTCCAGGCCAATGTCCCACAACAAGGTCAGAAAGCGCTCGATGGCGTCGCGGTACTGCTCGTGCTCGGCAGCGCCCAGCAGAATCAGCAGGTCGATGTCCGAGTGCGGGTGCAGTTCACCGCGCCCGTAGCCGCCCACCGCAACCAGGGCGATGCCGCTCTGGTCGCCCCAGTCGAACTGGTTCCACGCCTGTTGCAGGATATTGTCGACGAGCCAGGCGCGGGCCTCGATCAGCGGGCGGATGTCGCTGCCGGCGCTAAAACGTTTGTCGAGCACCTCGCCGGCCAGGCGGATGGCTTTCTTGAAGGCGGCGATGGGGCTCGCCTTGAGGGCCAGTTCCGCCTGGAACTGGCCACGGTCGAACAGCTCGGGGTCCACCTGGGGCATCGCGTCACGTTCCTGTCGTGGGGTGGCCTGTCGGAGTGCGGTCAGGCCGAAGTGCGCGGGATGGTGTCGTCCTTGCGCAGGGTGAAGATCTCGTAGCCAGTCGCAGTCACCACCAAAGTGTGTTCCCACTGGGCCGAGAGCTTGCGGTCTTTGGTGATGGCGGTCCAGCCGTCGCCCAGCACCTTGGTGTCGGCCTTGCCTTGGTTGATCATCGGCTCGATGGTGAAGGTCATGCCTTCCTTCAGCTCCATGCCCGTGCCCGCGCGGCCGTAGTGGAGGATCTGCGGCTCTTCATGGAACACCTTGCCGATGCCATGACCGCAGAACTCGCGCACCACCGAGAAACCGTTCTTTTCCGCGTGTTTCTGGATCACTTCACCGATGTCGCCCAGGCGGCAGCCCGGCTTGACCAGCTCGATGGCCTTGTACATGCATTCCTGGGTGACCTTGGACAGGCGCTCGGCCCAGACCGGCACGTTACCGACGTGGAACATGCGGCTGGTGTCGCCGTGGTAGCCGTCCTTGATCACGGTGACGTCGATATTGAGCGTGTCACCGTCCTTGAGCGGCTTGTCGTTGGGGATGCCGTGGCAGACCACATGGTTGATCGAGGTGCAGATCGACTTCGGGTAGCCCTTGTAGTTGAGCGGTGCCGGGATGGCCTGCTGAACGTTGACGATATAATCGTGGCACAGGCGGTCGAGCTCTTCGGTGGTGACGCCGGGCTTGACGTGTTCTTCGATCATTTCCAGCACTTCGGCGGCCAGGCGGCCAGCGATGCGCATCTTCTCGATGTCTTCTGCGGTCTTGATGGTGACGGTCATTACAGGCTCTCTACGGCGCCGTGCACGGCGCGAACAAACGGGAAAGGCCGGATTCTAGCAGAGCAGGGCGCCGATCGGTCGGGATAAAGGCGGCCATGCTGTTGTCTATAGCTGGCATTCTGGCGCGAAAGCCGGGGTGCTGCAAAAAGTGCTGACAGACGCAACAGTATCCGGGTTCCGTTCGCTCGCGGTCTGTGGTATAAAATGCGCCGCTTTCGGGGACGACCCCGTCAGCACTTAACCCACACACGTGTCGACACGATGACCTGGGTGCCCCGAGTTGCAGAATTCGCGGGTTGGTCATTGGGATACGTGGAGGCCCAACCCGACTTATCAAGGAACTATCATGTCCCAAGTCAACATGCGCGATATGCTGAAGGCCGGTGTGCACTTC
Source organism: Pseudomonas sp. 22515 (assembly GCF_052044625.1). Classification (NCBI taxonomy): domain Bacteria; kingdom Pseudomonadati; phylum Pseudomonadota; class Gammaproteobacteria; order Pseudomonadales; family Pseudomonadaceae; genus Pseudomonas; species Pseudomonas sp. 22515. The sequence goes on along the minus strand of NZ_JBQENN010000023.1, from coordinate 8,753 downwards.
GGCCACCAGACCCGTTACTGGAACCCGAAAATGGGCAAGTACATTTTCGGCGCGCGTAACAAGATCCACATCGTCAACCTGGAAAAAACCCTGCCAATGTTCAACGACGCTCTGTCGTTCGTAGAGCGCCTGGCCCAGGGCAAGAACAAGATCCTGTTCGTCGGCACCAAGCGTTCCGCCGGCAAGATCGTCGCCGAGCAAGCAGCTCGTTGCGGTTCGCCGTACGTTGACCACCGTTGGTTGGGCGGCATGCTGACCAACTACAAGACCATCCGCGCTTCGATCAAGCGTCTGCGCGACCTGGAAACCCAGGCCGAAGACGGCACTTTCGCCAAGCTGACCAAGAAAGAAGCCCTGATGCGCTCCCGCGACCTGGAAAAACTGGATCGCAGCCTGGGCGGCATCAAGGACATGGGCGGTCTGCCAGACGCTCTGTTCGTTATCGACGTTGATCACGAGCGCATCGCGATCACCGAAGCCAACAAGCTGGGTATCCCGGTTATCGGCGTTGTCGATACCAACAGCAGCCCGGAAGGTGTTGACTACATCATCCCAGGTAACGATGACGCCATTCGCGCTATCGAGCTGTACATGACTTCGATGGCTGACGCAGTCATCCGCGGCCGCAACAACGTTGCCGGCGGCACCGAAGTTTACGCTGAAGAAGCGGCTGCACCTGCTGCTGAGTAATAGGCGCTAGCGTCTACTTGGCACGCAAAAAGGGGGCTTTGCCCCCTTTTTGCCACCTTGAAATCCTGCTGTCAGCATCGGCCCCGCATCATGGGCCTGCTGAAATGAAAACAGCGGATTTGCAGAATTGAACGCCCGTGATTGACGGGTGGAATGGTTGAAAAACTTTCCAAGAGGATTTTGAAATGGCAGCAATTACTGCAGCGCTGGTAAAAGAACTGCGCGAGCGTACCGGCGAAGGCATGATGGATTGCAAAAAGGCCCTGGAAAAGGCCGGCGGCGACATCGAGAAAGCCATTGACGACATGCGTGCCTCGGGCGCCATCAAGGCCGCCAAAAAGGCTGGCAACGTCGCTGCTGAAGGCGCTATCGCCGTCAAGACCGACGGTACATCCGCCGTCCTGCTGGAAGTGAACTCGCAGACCGACTTCCTGGCCCTGCAAGACGACTTCAAGAACTTCGTGGCCGAAAGCCTCGAAGAAGCCTTCGCCCAGAAGCTGACCGACGCCGCTCCGCTGATCGCCTCGCGTGAAGCTGCTCGTGAAGCCCTGGTTGCCAAGTGCGGCGAGAACGTCAACATCCGTCGCCTGGTGCGCGTTGAGGGTGACGTTGTCGGTGCCTACCTGCACGGCAACAAGATCGGCGCTGTCGTCGTTCTGAAAGGCGGTGACGTGGAGCTGGCGAAGAACATCGCCATGCACGTTGCAGCTTCGAACCCTGAGTTCCTGGATTCGTCGGAAATCTCCGCCGAGGCCATCGAGCGCGAGAAGAATGTCTTCCTGCAGCTGAACGCCGACAAGATCGCCGGCAAGCCGGAAAACATCGTTGAGAACATGATCAACGGTCGTATCACCAAGTTCAAAGCCGAAGCCTCGCTGAAAGAGCAAGCCTTCGTTATGAACCCGGAAGTCAAGGTTGGCGAGCTGGCCAAGAAAGCCGGTGCTGAAATCGTTTCCTTCACCTACTTCAAAGTAGGCGAAGGCATCGAGAAGCCAGTCGACGACTTCGCTGCTGAAGTTGCCGCTCAGGTCGCTGCTGCCAAGCAGTAAGACAGCCCCGTCTGTCGCCCCAAAGAGGCTGCCCGCTCACGCGCGCAGCCTCTTTGTCAAAACGGGGAGGGGTTTATACGACTCCCTCTTCGCTGGCACCGAAGCGGTGCCACGCTACAGTTAGCAGGCTGCAAACAGCCCGCACGAATTTTCTAAAAGTACGCCGCAGGAGAGACTCGCAATGGCTCAGCAGGTGAGTGGTCGCCAACCTCGCTATAAACGCATTTTGCTCAAACTTAGCGGCGAGGCCCTGATGGGCTCGGAAGACTTCGGGATCGACCCGAAAGTGCTGGATCGCATGGCGCTTGAAGTTGGCCAGCTGGTAGGGATCGGCGTCCAGGTCGGCCTGGTGATCGGTGGTGGCAACCTGTTCCGCGGCGCCGCGCTCAGCGCAGCCGGCATGGACCGCGTCACGGGTGACCACATGGGGATGCTGGCTACCGTGATGAACGGCCTGGCCATGCGCGATGCGCTGGAGCGCTCGAACATCCCGGCCCTGGTCATGTCGGCCATTTCCATGGTGGGTGTCACCGATCATTACGATCGCCGCAAAGCTATTCGTCACCTCAACTCCGGGGATGTGGTAATTTTCTCCGCCGGTACCGGCAACCCGTTCTTCACCACCGACTCCGCGGCCTGCCTGCGCGCCATCGAAATCGATGCTGACGTGGTGCTGAAGGCGACCAAGGTCGATGGCGTGTACACTGCCGATCCATTCAAGGATCCGCACGCCGAGAAATTCGATCGCCTGACCTACGATGAGGTTCTGGATCGCAAGCTGGGTGTGATGGACCTGACCGCAATTTGCCTGTGCCGTGACCACAAGATGCCATTGCGGGTATTCAACATGAACAAGCCTGGCGCCCTGCTGAACATCGTGGTGGGTGGCGCTGAAGGCACACTGATCGAGGAAGGCCAAGCATGATCAACGACATCAAGAAAGACGCGCAGGAGCGCATGGGCAAGTCCATCGAGGCCCTGTCCCGCAACCTGGCTGCAATCCGCACCGGTCGCGCTCACCCAAGCATCCTGGACAGCGTCAAGGTTACCGCCTGGGGCAGCGAAATGCCGCTGAACCAGGTCGCCGCGATCACCGTCGAAGATGCCCGCACCCTGAAGATCGTCGCTCACGACAAGAACCTCAGCGCTGCCATCGAAAAGGCCATCCTCACCTCCGATCTGGGCCTTAACCCGTCCAGCGCCGGTACCACCATCCGTGTCCCGATGCCGGCCCTGACCGAGGAAACCCGCAAGGGCTACACCAAGCAGGCCAGCGGTGTTGCCGAGGATGCCAAGGTAGCCGTGCGCAACGTGCGCCGCGACGCCCTGGCTGACCTGAAAAAGCTGACCAAGGACAAGGAGATCAGCGAAGACGAAGAGCGTCGCGCCGCGGACGAGATCCAGAAGCTGACCGACAAGTTCGTCGCCGAAGTCGATGCTGCCTTCAAAGCCAAGGAAAAGGACCTGATGGCCGTCTAAGGCCGGGGTTTTTTAATGGAAAAGACCAAGCCAGCGGCGCCGTCCTCGGTGCCGCGTCATGTCGCGATCATCATGGATGGCAACAATCGCTGGGCGAAAAAACGCCTGCTGCCCGGCGTGGCCGGGCACAAGGCGGGTGTGGACGCCGTTCGCGCGGTCATCGAAGTCTGTGCCAAATCCGGGGTCGAGGTACTGACCCTGTTCGCCTTCTCCAGCGAGAACTGGCAGCGCCCTGCCGAAGAGGTCGGTGCGCTGATGGAGCTGTTCTTCTCGGCGCTGCGCCGTGAGGCCAAGCGCCTTGACGAGAACAATATCAGCCTGCGCATCATCGGCGACCGATCGCGTTTCCATCCTGAGCTGCAGGCCGCCATGCGCGAAGCCGAGGCAGTGACCGCCGGCAACAACCGCTTCATTCTGCAGATAGCAGCCAACTACGGTGGCCAGTGGGACATCGCCCAGGCTGCCCAGCGGCTGGCGCGGGAAGTGCAAGCCGGGCACCTGCGCCCCGAAGACATCACCCCGGGCCTGCTGCAGACCTGTCTGGCAACCGGCGAGCTGCCGTTACCAGACCTTTGTATTCGCACCGGTGGCGAGCACCGCATCAGCAATTTCCTGTTGTGGCAGCTGGCCTATGCCGAGTTGTACTTCTCCGACCTCTACTGGCCGGACTTCAAACACGAGGCCATGCGCAATGCCCTGGCCGATTTCGCTTCGCGCCAGCGCCGCTTCGGTAAGACCAGCGAGCAGGTCGAGGCTGGAGCTCGTGCTTAATGCTTAAACAACGCATCATTACTGCGCTGATCCTGCTGCCGGTCGCGCTGGGTGGTTTCTTCCTGCTCAATGGCGGGGATTTCGCCCTGTTCATCGGCTTCGTAGTGACCCTCGGTGCCTGGGAGTGGGCGCGCCTGGCCGGGCTGATGGCCCAGCCGCTGCGCATTGCCTATGCTGCGGTGGTCGCGGGGGCGCTGATGCTGCTGTACATCCTTCCGGAACTGGCGCCCTGGGTACTGGGCGCTGCGGTGATCTGGTGGGGGCTGGCCACCTGGCTGGTGCTTACCTACCCGCGCAGCAGCGACCTGTGGGCCAGTGCTGCCTGTCGGTTGCTGATCGGCCTGCTGGTGTTGCTGCCGGCCTGGCAAGGGTTGGTGCTGCTCAAGCACTGGCCCCTGGGCAACTGGCTGATCCTGTCCGTCATGGTGCTGGTGTGGGCCGCCGACATCGGTGCGTACTTCTCTGGCCGGGCATTCGGCAAGCGCAAGTTGGCTCCGCAGGTCAGCCCGGGCAAGAGCTGGGAAGGCGTGTACGGTGGCCTGGCGGTCAGCCTGTTGATTACCCTGGGTGTCGGCATCAGCCGCGACTGGGGCTTTGGTCAGATCCTGCTGGGCCTGTTGGGCGCTGCGTTGCTGGTGATGTCCTCGGTGGTCGGTGACCTGACCGAGAGCATGTTCAAGCGTCGCTCCGGTATCAAGGACAGCAGCAATCTGCTCCCCGGGCATGGGGGTGTGCTCGATCGCATTGACAGCCTGACGGCGGCAATCCCGATTTTCGCCGTACTGCTGTGGGCTGCCGAATGGGGTGTGATGTGAGTCGCCCGCAGCGTATTACCGTGCTCGGGGCCACCGGCTCCATTGGCCTGAGCACGCTGGATGTGATTGCGCGTCATCCTGACCGTTATCAAGCGTTTGCCCTCACTGGCTATTCGCGCATCGACGAGCTGTTGGCCTTATGTGTGCGTCATCGCCCGGCATTCGCTGTGGTGCCGAGCACTGAGGCGGCGGTGAGGTTGCGTGCGGGTCTGGCTGCGGCCGGCTGCACCACCGAGGTGCTGGAAGGTGAGGCCGGGCTTTGTCAGGTGGCGTCGGCCGCTGAAGTGGATGCAGTGATGGCAGCCATTGTCGGTGCTGCCGGCCTGCGGCCCACGCTGGCAGCGGTCGAGGCCGGCAAGAAGGTGTTGCTGGCCAACAAGGAAGCACTGGTGATGTCGGGCGCACTGTTCATGGAGGCGGTGCGGCAAAAAGGGGCCGTGCTGCTGCCGATCGACAGCGAACACAACGCTATCTTCCAGTGCATGCCAGGCGACTACGCCCGTGGTCTGAGTGCCGTCGGTGTGCGCCGGATCCTGCTTACCGCGTCCGGCGGGCCGTTCCGCGAAACGCCGGTCGAGGCGCTGCTGGACGTGACCCCGGAGCAAGCCTGTGCGCACCCTAACTGGTCCATGGGGCGCAAGATTTCCGTGGATTCGGCCAGCATGATGAACAAAGGCCTCGAGTTGATCGAAGCCTGCTGGTTGTTCGATGCCGTGCCATCCAAGGTTGAGGTAGTGGTGCACCCGCAGAGCGTAATCCACTCGCTGGTCGACTACGTGGACGGTTCGGTACTCGCGCAGTTGGGCAACCCGGACATGCGTACGCCGATCGCCAACGCGTTGGCCTGGCCGGAACGGATCGATTCCGGGGTAGCCCCTCTGGACCTGTTCGCCATCGCCCGTCTGGATTTTCAGGCGCCCGACGAACAACGCTTCCCTTGCCTGCGCCTTGCGCGGCAGGCTGCCGAGGCCGGCAACAGCGCGCCTGCCGTGCTCAATGCGGCCAACGAAGTCGCGGTCCAGGCATTTCTTGAACGGCGCATCCGCTTCCCGGAGATCGCGGGTATGATCGAACAGGTACTCGACCAGGAACCCGTCGTACCGCTGCCGTCGCTGGATGCGGTATTTGCCGCCGATCAGCGTGCCCGGGAGCTTTCCCGTGAGTGGCTGAGGCGTCACGGCCGCTGATGCAGGCCCGCCAAGGTTCGTGAGGGGGCTGGGCAGGATGCCGGCCCGCTGAACATCATTCGGAGATGGACATGACAGCGCTCTACATGATTATCGGCACCCTCGTGGCGTTGGGTGTGCTGGTCACTTTCCACGAATTCGGTCACTTCTGGGTGGCGCGCCGCTGCGGCGTCAAGGTGCTGCGTTTCTCGGTGGGTTTCGGCACGCCGCTGCTGCGGTGGCATGACCGCCACGGCACCGAGTTCGTTGTTGCGGCCATTCCTCTGGGTGGCTACGTCAAGATGCTCGACGAGCGCGAAGGCGATGTGCCGCCGGCGCTGGCCGGGCAGTCGTTCAACCGCAAGTCGGTGCGCCAGCGTATTGCGATTGTCGCGGCAGGCCCGATCGCCAATTTTCTGCTGGCTATCCTGTTTTTCTGGGTGCTGGCGATGCTGGGTACCCAGCAAATCCGCCCGGTTATCGGCGCGGTCGACAGTGGCAGCCTGGCAGCATCTGCAGGGCTGACCGCAGGTCAGGAAATCGTTTCTGTAGATGGCAAGCCGACCAACGGTTGGTCGGCGGTCAATTTGCAGCTGGTTCGTCGTCTGGGCGAGAGCGGTACCTTGCAGATTGGCGTGCGCGATGAGGGCGCCAGCGCCGAGCGTCAGCTGCAGGTCAAGCTGGACAATTGGCTCAAGGGCGCCGACGAGCCGGACCCAATTCAATCCCTGGGGCTGCGCCCTTGGCGACCGGCGATCACACCTGTGCTGGCCGAGATCGATCCGAAGGGGCCGGCTGCCGCTGCGGGCCTGAAAACCGGTGACAAGCTGCTGGCTCTGGACGATGTGGCAGTGACTGAATGGCAGCAGGTTGTCGACCGCGTGCGCGCCCGCCCGGATGCCAAGGTAGTGGTGCGAGTGGAGCGCGATGGCGCTGCCCTGGAGCTGCCGGTGACCTTGGCCCGCAAGGGGGAGGGCAAGGCCGTCGGTGGCTATCTTGGCGCTGGCGTCAAAGGTGGCGAATGGCCTGCCAACATGCTCCGCGAAATCAGCTACGGCCCGCTGGATGCGGTGGGTGAGAGCTTGTCGCGTACCTGGAACATGAGCGTCCTGACCCTTGAGTCGCTGAAGAAAATGCTGTTCGGGGAGCTCTCGGTAAAAAACTTGAGTGGACCGATAACCATTGCTAAAGTGGCGGGCGCTTCAGCCCAGTCCGGCGTGGGGGATTTCCTGAATTTCCTGGCCTACCTGAGCATAAGCCTGGGGGTTCTTAACCTGCTGCCCATTCCAGTACTGGACGGGGGGCATTTGCTGTTTTACCTGGTCGAGTGGGCGCGCGGTCGTCCGCTGTCGGATCGGGTGCAAGGTTGGGGGGTTCAGATCGGTATCAGTTTGGTCATAGGGGTGATGTTGCTCGCCCTGATCAACGATCTGGGTCGACTATAAAGCTTCGCTCAATTGCGAACCTGCCGTTTTGTGACGGCAGGTTGTTTATTGCCAGTTGGAATAAAAGGACTTCATGAAACGTCTGCTGCTAACTGCGGTCATGTCCGCACTGATGATCGCTGAAGTTCACGCCGAGTCCTTCACCATCTCCGATATTCGCGTCAACGGCCTGCAGCGGGTTTCCGCTGGCAGTGTGTTCGGTGCCTTGCCGCTGAACGTTGGCGACCAGGCCGACGACCGCCGCCTGGTGGACTCGACTCGTTCCTTGTTCAAGACCGGGTTCTTCCAGGACATCCAGTTGAGCCGCGATGGCAATGTGCTGATCATCAACGTGGTCGAGCGCCCGTCGGTGTCGAGCATCGAGATTGAAGGCAACAAGGCGATCAGCACCGAAGACCTGATGAAGGGCCTGAAACAATCGGGCCTGGCCGAAGGCGAGATCTTCCAGCGTGCCACCCTCGAAGGTGTGCGTAATGAGCTGCAGCGCCAGTACGTGGCCCAAGGGCGCTACTCGGCCGAGGTCGACGCCGAGGTGGTGCCGCAGCCGCGCAACCGAGTGGCACTGAAGATCAAGATCAACGAAGGCACCGTCGCCGCCATCCAGCACATCAACATCGTGGGCAACAACGTATTCGATGATGAGACCCTGGGGCAGCTGTTCGAGCTGAAGACCACCAACTGGCTGTCGTTCTTCAAGAACGACGACAAGTACGCCCGTGAAAAACTCTCCGGTGACCTGGAGCGCCTGCGTTCCTACTACCTGGACCGCGGCTACATCAACATGGACATCGCCTCCACCCAGGTGTCCATCACGCCGGACAAGAAGCACGTCTACATCACCGTCAACATCAACGAAGGCGAGAAATACACCGTTCGCGACGTGAAGCTGTCCGGTGACCTCAAGGTGCCGGAAGACCAGGTCAAGTCGTTGCTGCTGGTGCAGCCGGGCCAGGTGTTCTCGCGCAAGGTGATGACCACCACGTCCGAGCTGATCACCCGCCGCCTGGGTAACGAAGGCTACACCTTCGCCAACGTCAACGGCGTGCCGCAACCAAACGACCAGGACCACACCGTCGACATCATGTTCGTGGTCGACCCGGGCAAGCGTGCCTACGTCAACCGCATCAACTACCGCGGCAACACCAAGACCGAAGACGAAGTGCTGCGTCGCGAAATGCGCCAGATGGAAGGTGGCTGGGCGTCGACCTACCTGATCGACCAGTCCAAGACCCGCCTGGAGCGCCTGGGCTTCTTCAAGGAAGTCAACGTCGAGACCCCGCAGGTGCCTGGCACCGACGACCAGGTCGACGTCAACTACAGCGTCGAAGAGCAGGCCTC
>NZ_JBQENN010000022.1:0-111470 GCF_052044625.1 Pseudomonas sp. 22515 | reverse complement strand
ATATATTTCATAAAACGCTTATCAATTTTCTGCTTCAATCGATCAACCCAAAAAATCTACTACCAACGTTTGAGCAAGGTACTCGTATTCGAATGGGCCAACACCGGAGGTGGCATTTTCAAGCGCACCGAATACGGCGGCTCATCATTCAGCACCAGCTATGCCCTCGCTTTCGCCCCCCGCCGGGAAGACGGCAGCCTGCATCAAAAAGACTGCCTCTGGGTCGACAGCAACGAACCCACCGAACCCGGCGTCAAGCATGTCGCCGAAGTGTGGGAATACCTGCGCCACTTCATGGACCACGGCCCGGACAAACTCCCCCCGCCCGGTGAACCCAACTGGTGGCACAAGCCACTTCACGCCATCTGCCTGACCCCGGCAGAAGCCTGGCGCCACTATGCCCCCTGGCGAACCGGCGAGCCCGGTGAAATGCAGGGCAAAAAGAACTGGCAATTGCCGTTCTGGGCCGTGCTGTTTCCCTACAACCTCTCCGTCGCCATTTGCTGGTACGGCATCTGCCGCCTGTTCAACGTCCGAGCAGCGCCACCGCCACCCGAAGCATTTGAGGAAGCCCCCATTCAACCCGGCAAAAGGAAGCGCAAATGAAACCCATCGTACTGGTAGGCCATCGTCATAGCTGCCCGCTACATGGCGAAGGCACTGTGGAAACCGGCGCAAGTGCAACATTCGTGGATGGCAAGGCCGTCGCTCGTATGGGCGATCGCATCAGTTGTGGCGCCGTTATCGAAACCGGCGCTGCCTGCACGATCATCGAGGGCCACCCCGCAGCAAGGGAGGGTGACACTACCAGTCATGGAGGGACCTTGATCGAGGGGGACCAGGGTTGGCTCATTGATTGAAAGCCACTCCCGGCCACCGAGCCGGATGCTGAAGCCTGCCTGTCAACAGGTTTGGGCCGTCCAGCGGCCCAAAAGGCGAGCAAAGCCACCTTTCCGGGTGACCCGTTCTCACATCCATGGCGCCAGCCCGCCGACTGCGCCATGTCTGCGTCAATCCAGCACTGGCCGAAGCAACGCCTGTGCCTCATACAGGGTCGGTAAATACCGCAACCGTATCTCATCAATACTCAACCGCGAAGCATGAGTCGTGATGGTCAGCGTCGCTTTCAACTGACCGGCCCGTCCCAGCAATGGCACCCCCAGCACCCGCATACCGATTTCATACTCCTGATCAACGATACAGAACCCCTGCCCCTTCACGCGTAACAGCTCAGCGTCCAGCTGCGCCCGGTCTGTCAGTGTGTAAGGCGTCAACGCCCGCAGCGGCTGACGGGCAAAGTATTCGTCCCGTTCCCCCTCATCCAGCCAGGCCAGCCAGACACGCCCGCCGGCCGTGCAATACATGGGTACCCGCGAGCCCGGCCTGATCGACAAAGACGCCACATGGCTATACCGGCTACGCACCAGATGAATGATCTCATCGCCATCGCGGGTACCCACCGATACGTGCTCCTGGGTCTGCCGCGCCACCTGTTCAACAATCGGCCGCAGCATGCGCGGCAGTTGCGCCGAGTCCACATAGGCCTGGCCGATGCGCAAGGCCTTGGGGGTCAGCCAGTACTCCCGGCTGTCAGTTTCGGCAAAGCCCTCGTGCACCAAGGTCAGCAGAAACCGCCGCACCGCACTGGGCGTAAGGCCAGATAACCTGGCCGCCTGCGGCACACTCAGGCGCGGCTGCTCGGCGCTGAACAGTTGCATCAGCGCCAGGCCTTTCTGCAAGCCCGCGATCAAGTCACGGGGATGGATGGCGGGTGTGTTCATGCATTCGACTCGCTACCAGAGGAACAAAAACAGCCGATTACTGCGATAACCGGATCATGACTGCGATTATCGCATTAAGTGGCCGCTTGACGCATTGTTGCACGCGTCCCTCTGCCTCACCCTTGCCTCCATAACAACGCCAATAAGGAGGTCAGCATGATTCGAGGTTCCACTGAACTGGTCGCCATCGTCGGTTCGCCCATCGCCCAGGTGAAGTCTCCGGAAAACTTCAACACCTGGTTCAACCACAACAACTGCAACCTCGCCATGCTGCCCTTCGACCTGCACGAGGCGGCGCTGGACAGCTTTGCGGATACCCTGCGTGGCTGGCAGAACCTGCGCGGTTGCGTGGTCACCGTGCCTTACAAGCAGGCGCTGGCCAACCGCGTGGACGGCCTGAGCGAGCGCGCAGCTGCCCTGGGTTCGGTCAATGTGATACGTCGCGAGCGCGACGGACGCCTGCTGGGCGACAACGTGGACGGCGTCGGCTTCCTCGGCGCTGCGCACAAGCATGGCTTCGAGCCGGCGGGCAAACGGGCACTGGTGATCGGTTGCGGCGGTGTTGGCAGTGCCATTGCCTATGCACTGGCTGAGGCAGGGATCGCCAGCATTACCCTCAGCGACCCCAGCACAGCACGCATGGATGCTGTATGCGAACTGCTCGGCAACGGCTTCCCCGGGCTCACGGTCAGCACACAGTTCAATGGGCTGGAAGACTTCGACCTGGTGGCCAACGCGTCCCCAGTCGGCATGGGCACCCGCGCAGAGCTGCCGCTGTCCGCCGCCCTGCTGGCTACCCTGCTGCCAGACACCCTGGTCGCCGACGTGGTCACCTCACCCGAGATAACCCCGCTGCTGAACCGCGCGCGGCAAGTAGGTTGCAGGATCCAGACTGGCCCGGAAATGGCCTTCGCCCAACTGGGCCACCTTGGCGCCTTCATGGGCGTCACACCGTTGGAGATCTGAAGCCATGACGACTCTGGAGCACACACACAACAGCTTCGACCTGGTTGTGCTGGGCAGCGGTGCCGGTGGTTTTGCCGCTGCCGCCACCGCGGCCCGCCGCGGGCTGAAGGTGCTGGTGGTGGAAAAGGCCGAACGCTTTGGCGGCACCTCGGCGATTTCTGGCGGCGCGGTGTGGCTGTACGGCACCGACCAAGCCCGTGACGCGGGCGCCAAGGACTCCCCCGAGGCAATGCGCACCTACCTCAAGCAGGTCATCGGCGACGGCTACGATCCCGCCTTGGGCGATGCCTTCATCGAGCATGGCCACCAAGCGCTGCGCTGGCTGGAGCAGAACACCGAACTGCGTTATGCCCTGCGCCCACTCTCGCCCGACTATTACCCGGATGCACCCGGCGCCACTCAGTTCGGCCGGGCGCTGGAAATGGTCGAATACGACGGCAAGCACCTGGGCACACGCTTCAAGGACCTGCAGATGCCACCGCCCGGCATGCTGCTGTTCGGCGGCATGATGGTCAACCGGGTGGATATCCAGCATTTCCTCAGCATTCGCCGCTCACCCAAGTCGCTGTGGCATTGCCTGAAGCTGATGGCGCGTTACGCGCGCGACCGCCTGCAGCACCCACGCGGCACCCGGCTTACCACCGGCAACGCATTGATCGCCCGCCTGGCCACCAGCGCCTTCGCCCACGGCACGCAGTTGTGGTTGCGCAGCGAAGCCGTGGAGCTGATCGCCGAGCACGGCGTGATCACGGGCGTGGTCGTACAGCGCGAGGGCCGCCGTGAGCGGGTAATGGCCCGTGGTGGCGTAGTGTGCGCCATGGGCGGATTCGCAGCAGGCGCAATGGCCGCCGGCTACCGCCCTGCTCAAAAGGCGCCGCACCTGACCATGTCACCACCGGCCAACGACGGAGCCGCCCTGCGCCTTGCCCAGGCCGTGGCAGCAGCCGAGGGCGAGAGCCTGGCGGCCAACTTTTTCTGGGCACCGGTTTCCGAACTACGTCATGCCGATGGTGAACGTGAGCGCTTCCCGCACCTGGTCACCGACCGCGCCAAGCCGGGCGTGATTGCGGTAGACCAAGCCGGGCGGCGCTTCGTCAATGAGTCCGACTCCTACCACCACTTCGTGCACACCATGTTCGCCAACGGCATTGCCAGCTGCTGGCTGGTCTGCGATGCCGAGGCAATGAACCGGTACGGGCTTGGCCTGGCGCGGCCCAAGCCCGTCAACAACCAGGCGTTGATCGACGCAGGCTACCTGTATCGGGCCACCACATCGCAGGCACTGGCCCTGGCCATCGGCGTCGATCCACAGGTGTTTGCGCAAACACTTGCACAGTTCAACAGCGATGCCAGCAATGGCATCGACCGCGCATTTGGCAAAGGCGGCAACAGTTACAACCGCTACATGGGCGACCCGCAACATACGCCCAACCCATGCTTGGCCCCCCTGACCAAGGGGCCGTTCTATGCCATCCGCATTCACACCGGCGACCTCGGTTCAGCCCGTGGCCTGGTGACCAACGCCGATGCCAACGTGCTGAACCGCAGCGGTTTGCCCATTCCCGGGCTCTATGCGGTCGGCAACGACATGAACTCACTGATGAAGGGCACCTACCCCGGCCCCGGCATCACCCTGGGCCCTGCCCTCACCTTCGGCTGGCTTGCTGCCAACCACATCACCGCGCGCCTGCAGGCGCCGGCTACCCCTACGGAGAAACCGGCATGTACTACGAACTGAGAACCTACACCCTCGACCCATTGAAAATGGCCGACTGGCTGGCCCTGTACCAAAGCCACGCACTCGAGGTGCAGAGCGAACACCTGGGCAACCTGGTGGGCTTTTTCACCAGCGAGTTCGGCGACGTCAACCAAGTGGTGCACATCTGGGGCTATGCCAGCCTCGACGACCGCATGGCGCGCCGCGCAGCCATGGCGGCAGACTCGCGCTGGGCGGAATTCTCGCGACGCAACCGCGAGCTGGGCGCGGTACTGCGCCTGCAATCGCGGCTGCTGCGCCCGACCGGTTTCTCACCACTGCAGTAAGCCACACACCACCTCTTCCAACAGCCGAGCGGACCCCTTCCATGCCCCCCCTTGAATGTGACGTACTCGTCATCGGCTCCGGCGCCTCTGGCCTGGCTGCCGCCGTAACCGCCGCGCATCATGGCCTGACAGTGGTCGTCGCGGAAAAAGCCAGCCAGCTGGGCGGCACCAGTGCCTGGTCGGGGGGCTGGTTGTGGATACCGCGCAACCCTCTGGCCATCGCCGAAGGCATCGTCGAAGCCGACGATGCCCCGGAGCGCTATTTGTGTGCGCAAACCCACACCCGCGAGCTGGACCCGCGTCAACGCGCCTTCCTGCGCCATGGTCCGGAAATGGTGGCGTTCTTCCAGCAACACACTGCCGTGCAGTTCCAGTGCGGCAGCCGTATGCCCGACATGCGTGAAGGCGATGGCAGTGCACGCGGTGGTCGCTCGCTGTGTGCATTACCTTACGACGGGCGACGGCTAGGGCCTTGGCTGCACACGTTACGCCCACCGCTGGACATCGTCAGCCTGGCCGGCATGGGCATTGCCGGAGGTGCCGACATGGCTGCCTTCTTCAACGCCACACGCTCGCCGAAGGCAGCGCTGCATGTTGGCAAGCGCCTGTTGCGCCATGGCCGCGACCTGCTGCTGCACCGTCGCGGCCTGCATCTGGTCAATGGCAACGCGCTGGTGGCGCGCCTGCTGCGCAGCGCCCTTGATCGTGGCGTGACATTGCTGACCGAGAAAGCGGCCAGCCGTCTGTTGTTGTGCGAAGAACGGGTCAACGGCGCGCTGTTTGCCGATGGCCAAACGATCTACGCACGGCGTGGTGTGGTGCTGGCCTGCGGTGGCTTCCCACATGATCGCCAGCGTATCTCGCAGCTGATGCCGCACGCGCCGGACGGTGACCAGCATTACTCCGCTGCGCCCAGGGAGAATAGCGGTGATGGTTTGCGCCTGGGCGAACAGGCGGGTGGGCGGGTGTCTGCGGCAGGCGCCCACGGGGGCGCCTGGGCGCCGGTCTCGCAGGTACCGCGCCGCAATGGCCATTTCGGCCATTTCCCACACCTGATCGACCGTGCCAAGCCCGGTTTCATCGCCGTGCGCCGCGATGGTCGGCGCTTCGTCAACGAAGCCGATTGCTACCACGACTTCATGAACGCGCTGTTCGCCGCCACGCCGCAGGCTGAGCAGCCGGAGGCCTGGCTGATCTGCGACCATGCTGCGCAACGGCGCTATGGCATCGGTTGGGCCAAGCCCTTTCCCTTCCCTACCCGCTTCTATCAGCGCCGTGGCTATTTGCACAGCGGCGCTACCCTGGCGCAACTGGCGCAGCGCTGCGGGATCGACGCCGAGCAGTTGCAGCGCACGGTGGAGGGCTTCAACCATCATGCGGCACAAGGTGAAGACCCTACCTTTCTACGTGGCGCGTCGGCCTACAACCGGGCCCAAGGCGACCCGCAGCAGGCACCTAACCCGTCGCTTCGGCCGTTGCTGAAGGGGCCGTTCCATGCGGTGAAACTGCTGCCAGGCAGCCTTGGCACCTTCGCCGGCCTGGACACAGACGCCTCAGCCCGCGTACTGGACCACGCAGGGCAGCCGATACCCGGGTTGTTTGCAGTGGGTAACGACATGCACAGCGTGATGGGTGGGTACTACCCGAGCGGCGGCATTACCCTTGGCCCTGGGATGACCTTCGGGTATCTGGCCGGTAGAGCGTTGAGCGGGAGCTGTGCACATCATTGATGTCGGTGTTGCGCGCATCAGGCAACCAGGGCCAAAGCCTTCTACCCTTCAGTGAGGTGAATACCTGCCGCGCCCGCAGGCCAACGCAACCGTTCGATAACCGAACAGTAGCCCGTCTCTTGAATTGACGCTGCCGTCTTCACTGCTCACCATGCACCGGCCTTGCGTGCCCCCCCTGCCTGGGAAACGGTCACGTACCCGTAGCACCGCAGCTGAATACAATTTCAAGAAACGAGCAGTCTATGAACCACTCCAAGATCCCCCCCGCCGCGCCCCGGATGTCCCAGGGCTCGATCGGCGACAAGCTCCGCGGCGCCTTCGGCGTCGGCAAGACCCGTTGGGGCATGCTGGCCCTGGTGTTCTTCGCCACCACCCTGAACTACATCGACCGCGCCGCCCTCGGCATCATGCAGCCCGTGCTGGCCAAGGAAATGAGCTGGACGGCGATGGACTACGCCAACATCAATTTCTGGTTCCAGGTCGGCTATGCCATCGGCTTTCTGCTGCAAGGCCGGCTGATCGACAAGGTCGGGGTCAAACGGGCCTTCTTCTTCGCTGTACTGCTGTGGAGCCTGGCCACGGGTGCCCACGGCCTGGCCACCTCGGCGGCAGGTTTCATGGTCTGCCGCTTCATCCTCGGCCTGACCGAGGCCGCCAACTACCCGGCCTGCGTCAAGACCGTGCGCCTGTGGTTCCCGGCGGGTGAGCGGGCGATTGCAACGGGGCTGTTCAACGCCGGTACCAACGTTGGTGCCATGGTCACCCCCGCGCTGTTGCCGCTGATCCTGGCTGTGTGGGGCTGGCAGGCTGCGTTCATCGCAATGGGCAGCCTGGGCCTGGTGTGGGTCGTGTTTTGGGTGCTGAAGTACTACAACCCTGAAGACCACCCCCGCGTGCGTCAGAGCGAGGTGCAGTACATCCAGCAGGATGACGAGCCCGAGCCGACCCGCGTGCCGTTCAGCCGTATCCTGCGCCTGCGTGGCACCTGGGCTTTTGCAGTGGCCTATGCGATTACCGCGCCGGTGTTCTGGTTCTACCTGTACTGGCTGCCGCCGTTCCTGAACCAGCAATACAGCCTGGGCATCAACGTGACCCAGATGGGCATCCCGTTGATCATCATCTGGCTGACGGCAGACTTCGGCAGCATCGGGGGTGGCATTCTGTCGTCGTGGCTGATCGGCCGTGGCGTGCGTGCCACGACAGCGCGCTTGGTGTCCATGCTGATCTTTGCCTGCACCATGCTCAGCGTCATCTTTGCCGCCAACGCCAGTGGACTGTGGGTCGCGGTGGCGGCCATCTCGATCGCGGTAGGTGCGCATCAGGCATGGACGGCGAATATCTGGAGCCTGGTGATGGACTACACACCCAAGCATCTGGTGAGCACCGTATTCGGCTTCGGCAGCATGTGTGCGGCAATTGGCGGGATGTTCATGACGCAGATTGTCGGCAGCGTGCTGACCGCTACCAACAACAACTATGCCGTGCTGTTTACCATGATCCCCGCCATGTACTTCCTGGCGTTGGTGTGGATGTATTTCATGGCACCGCGCAAGGTCGAGAGCGCCTGAGAGCGCTAGCTACTTACCTCTACGGGGCCCTTGCGGGCCCTTTTTTTTGGCTTGGTATTTCTTGAGAAACAACAACGACAAGGCAATGTTCGGTGTGGGAGCGGGTTCACTCACGAACGTGACGCAGCCGGCGCCATGCGCCACGTTCGCTCGATCAGACGGTGGCCAACACCGCCTTGGCTTTCTCCAGCGCCATGCGCGCGCGCTGTTCGCCGCTGATGCCCTGCTCCAGCAATTGCCGCGTGGGGATTTCCAGGCTCAGCGGCACGCTCGGCGGCAAGGCGCGCAACAGGCCAATCAGGTCGGCGTCGCCATCACCCGGGAAGCGTCGCTCGTTACGCGCCTGGCGCAGGATCTCGTCCATGTCAGCCGGTACCGGGCCAGCAACGTCACACAGTTGGGCATAGCGCATGCGCTGCGGCGCCAGCTGCGCCAGGTCGTCCAGCGAAGAGCCGGAGCGGTTGAAGTGAAAGGCATCCACCAGTACGCAGCCATTGCCGCGGTCGGCGTTGGCCACCACCCGCATGGCCTGGCGCAGGTCACGTACGTCGGTCCAGGGCATGAACTCCAGGTGAGGGTGAATGCCGTATTGCGCCGCCAGCTCGCACAATGCGGCAAAGCGTTCGGTCAGGCGCGCTTCGTCGGGGTCGTTGCCCGCTACCAGCAATTCAGTGCCACCCAACCCGGCGCCCACCGCCAGGATCGCTTCGAAATCGGCCACACAGGTGGCCGGTTCAAGACGCAGGATCTCCAGGTCGAGCACCTTGATACCCGTGTCGCGCAAGCGCGCCTGGGTTTGCCGGCGCAGTTCGGCATCGGCGACCAACGGGAAATGGCGCTCCTGTTCGGTGGCTGGCACCAGCCGTAGGCCGACATGGCTGTAACCCGCCCGGGCGGCGGCCTCGACCATGTCCGGAGGAGACAGCTCGAGCACCGTCAGGGCCGCGAGGGAAAAAATTCGATCAGTCATTTATCATCACCCGCAATAGTAAGGTTGTATCAGCCAATGTGCTCGGGCGCGCAAGCCCGACCGCTTTGGGCTGCCTGCCTTATCGCTTCGATCAGCGCCAGTGTGCGCCCCCCGTCGGCAGCGTCGATCAGCGGCGCCTGTTCACCCCGGGCAACCCGCACAAAATGTTGCAATTGCAGGGTCAATGCCTCGCCGGCGGGGATGCTTTCCGAGCTTTGCAACAGGGGCGTATGCCAGCCCGAGCCTGCCTCGGCGTAATGCCAGCGCTTGAGCTGGGGAATGCTCAGTGCTCCTTGGGTACCGGCCAGCAGATAGCACGGCTGGCCATCCTGGCGCGGGTACACAGGGCTTTCGCCAGCGTCCAGCTCCCAGCTCCACGGTGCAGCCACCGCGTCGGACCCGGTCAGGCTGCCCAGGGCACCGTTGGCAAACTGCAGCAGCACCGCGGCGCTGTCTTCGTTGGCAAAACCGCGGACATCGTTGCGGGTGAAGGCCTGCACCTGCACCACCTCGCCGCACAGGTAACGCAACAGGTCAAGGTCGTGGATCAGGTTGGTCAGCAAGAAACCGGCCCCTGGCTCGCGGCGCCAGGGCGTTTCGAAATAGCTGTCGGGCTTTTGCAGCTGCCACAGCGCGGTGACGTTGATCAAACGGCCCAGCTTGCCTTCGTTGATCACCTGGTGCGCCTTGGCGATCAGCGGATTGTGTCGGCGATGGTGCCCTACAAGCACCGGCACACCTCGGCGGCGTGAGGCTTCCACCAGAGCACGCACTTCATCCAGGTTCACGCCCACCGGTTTTTCCACCAGCACCGGCACCCCGGCCTCGACACAATCCAGGGCGGTGGCGACATGCAGGTTGTTGGGGTTGGCGACGATCACTGCCTCGGGGCGCACATGCGCCAACATTTGCCGGTGGTCGGCAAAGCAGGGCACACCGCACTCGGCAGCGAAGGCCTCGGCCTGCGGGCCGGGGTCGGCTACCGCACACAGTTGGGCTTGCGGCACATTGCGCAAGTGCTGGTAATGCTGCCGGCCCATGATGCCGGCGCCAATCAAGGCAATACGAAGGGGTGCGTTCAACAGCCTGTCCTCTTGTCATTGTTGTTATGAAATTCTGAAACCGAGTTCCAAAATTCATACTCGACAATCTAGAACCAAGTTCAGCTTTTCAGAAGAACGGGCGCAACAGACTGTGCGGTAATCGACCGGAATATCCTCTCAGGCAAACAGCTCGCTGGCGGGACTGGCCGCCGACAGCTCTTCTGCCGCCGACAGCAATAGCGGTGCCAGCGCTGTAAGGCGGCTCTGTGCCAGCCGCGCGCTGGGCCCGGCGATGCTCAGCACGCCGATTACCTCGTCGCTTTGCGGCCGGCGCACCACTGCGGCCAGGGCTGAGGTGCCGATGGCGGAGGTTTCCTCGACCCAGGCATAACCACGCTCGCGGGCGCGGTGCAGGTAGGCGAGCAGCTCGTCGGTGGAGCGTGGCGCATTCGGGCCGAACTGTTCGGGGTCGGCAATACCTTGGCGCAACACCATCTGCAGCGCCTGCTCATCGTCCAGGCTGGCCAGCCAGGCATGCCCGGAGGCGGTATAGAACAGCGGCGCGTCGCGCCCCATATCCGGGTCGTAGCGCAGCCCGGAGCGGGCCCCCTGAGACTTGGCGATCCAGGTTTGCCGGGCACCGTCGATCACCCCAAGGCGCACCAGCTCACCGCTGTCCTGGGCCAGGCGGTCAAGAATCGGCTGGATGATGTCGGCACCGTTGCTGGCGAGGTAACGAAAGCCCAGCGCTACCAGCTTGGCCGACAGCTGATAGCGGCTGTTTTCCCGGTTCTGGCGCACGTAGCCCAGCCGCACCAGCTCAGTGAGCATGCGGTGGGCAGCGCTTTTGGGAATGTCCAGGCGCTCGGCCAGGGTTTGTAACGGCAGCCCTTGGGGTTCACCGGTAAGGCTTTCTACAAGACTGAAGGCGCGTTCGATCTGACTACCAGCCATGTCACAGGTCCCTGATTTTTTTGCGGATTCTAGAAGATGATTCCACATCGTCGCTAGCCAGCGCAGCTCGGGCCACCTCGAATGTCCGATGATCGCCCAGTTCTTGCCTGACATGACCAACCTGACCTTGCAGGACCACCCGCTGCTGATAAGAATGTGGAACATTGTTCTAATAAAAGCACAGGAAACCCGCAATGCCTTCCGCTCCTCTCGAAACCGAATGCGATGTACTGGTCATAGGTTCTGGCGCCGCCGGGCTGGCGGCGGCCGTCACGGCTGCCTGGCATGGGCAGAAGGTGATCGTGGCGGAGAAAGAGCCGGTGTTTGGCGGTGCCACCGCCTGGTCCGGCGGCTGGGCCTGGGTGCCACGCAACCCGCTGGCGCGCAGGGCCGGCATCGAGGAAGACATCGAACAGCCGCGGACTTATCTGCGCCATGAGCTGGGGGCAAACTACAATGCCGAGCGCGTCGATGCCTTCCTTGAGGCGTGCCCGCACATGGTGGCGTTTTTCGAGAAGTACACGGCGTTGCAGTTTGCCGACGGCAACGGCATCCCGGACATGCATGGCGATACGCCGGGGGCAGCCCTTGGCGGCCACCAGGTGATCGCCGCGCCCTACGATGCCCGCGAGGTTGGCGCCCTGCTGCCACGCTTGCGCAAGACCATGCGCGAAACCTCGTTCATGGGCATGCCGATCATGGCCGGAGCCGACCTTGCCGCCTTCCTCAACATGACCCGCTCACCCAAAGCCCTGCTGCACGTGTGCAAGCGCTTTGGCCGACACCTGTACCACCTGGCCCGCCATGGTCGGCCCATGCACCTGGTCAACGGTGTGGCACTGGTGGCGCGCCTGGCTAAATCGGCACAGGACCTGGGTGTGCACCTGCAAGCGTCGGCGCCGGCCAAACGCCTGCTGATCGAGGGTGGCCAGGTACGCGGGGCGTGGGTCGCGACGCCACAGGGTGAGCAACTGATCCGCGCCAAGGCCGTGGTGCTGGCGGCAGGTGGTTTCCCCAATGACAACGCCCGGCGCCAGCAACTGTTCCCGCGCGATGCCAGCGGCCACGACAACCTGGCGCTGCCGCCCAAGGGGTGTTCTGGCGATGGCCTGCGCCTGGGCGAATCCGCCGGCGGTGTGGTTGCCACCGACCTGAAGTCGCCGGTGGCCTGGGCACCGGTTTCACAGGTGCCGTATCGCGACGGCAGCGTCGGCCACTTCCCGCACATTATCGAGCGCGGCAAACCGGGCGTTATCGGCGTGCTGGCCAACGGCAAGCGTTTCGTCAACGAAGCGCATGGCTATTACGACTATGTGTCGGCCATGGTCGCTGCAGTGCCGGAGGGCCAGGAGGTGTGCTCGTGGCTGGTTTGCGATCATCGCTTCTTGCGCCGCTATGGCCTGGGGCATGCTCGCCCGGCACCGCTGCCGGTAGGGCCGCATGTGCGCAACGGCTACCTGAAACGCGGCGCCACGCTCGAGCAGCTCGCCCAGGCCTGCGGCATTGACCCGTCCGGGCTGCGCGCCACGGTCACTGACTTCAATAACCATGCCCGTAACGGCCAGGACCCGGCGTTTGGCCGTGGTTCCACGCCGTTCAACCGCAAGCAGGGTGACCCACAGCACAAGGGCCCTAACCCTTGCGTGGCGCCCATCGAGCACGGGCCGTTCTATGCGGTGAAAGTAAAGCCCGGCTGTTTTGGCACCTTCGCCGGGTTGCGCACCGACGGCAATGCCCGTGTACTGGATGAGGCCGGGCAACCGATTGCAGGCCTGTACGCAGCAGGTACCGACATGGCCAGCGTGTTTGGTGGCTGGTACCCGTCGGGTGGCATCAACCTGGGGCCGGCGCTGACCTTTGGCTATGTCGCCGGGCGGCACATTGCCGGGGTGCAGGGGTATGAGTGAGCTGACCCACAATACCCGGGTGGTCGGCGCTCTGCAGGAGGACGCAGGGAAAGGCCGTGGCGCTTGAATCGAGCGCCACGCGGTCTGATTTTTCAGCGCTGTCGCCCCTCAGCGCACAGGCCTCGCGGCGCTGCGCTCCTGAAGTTGCGCCAGCCAGTAGGCCACATCCACCTCGTCGATCTGCTCGGTGCGCAGGAAGCGCTCGGCATATTGGCGGTATACCCCGCTGCTGAGGAACAGTTGTAGCAGTTGCCCGTCGACGTGCCCCTCGCGGGCCATGGCCACCAGGATATTCACCGATTCGGACAGCGTCTTCGGGGGTTTGTATGGCCGGTCTGCAGCCGTCAGTGCTTCGAAGATGTCGGCAATCGCCATCACCCGCTCGGCGATGCCCAGATCCTGCCCGCCCAGACGACGCGGATAGCCGCTGCCGTTCATCTTTTCGTGGTGGTTGCCGGCGATGTCGGGTACCCGCTTGAGCTGGCGCGGGAGCGGCAGCGCACTGAGCATGATGATGGTCTGCACGATGTGTTCGTTGATCTTGAAGCGTTCTTCGTCAGTCAGCGTGCCACGGCGGATCGACAGGTTGTACAACTCGCCGTGGTTGCTGGCGTGGCCTGGCAGGTGCATGTCGAACCCCCAGATATTACGCGGGTCATCCTTGACCACCGGCGGCGTGCGGGTGCCCCAGGGCACGCAGTGCTCGGGGCGATCAGCCAGCAATGGCTCCTCTGTCGGCAGTGCAGGCTGCGGCACGCCGACAAGGCGTTCCGCCTCGTCACGGGAGATGCCCAGGCGGTTATCGAAATGGCGCAGCCAGCGGCGCTTGCCGATCACCTGCAAGCGCTGGATATCGGTGTCCTGCATGAACTCGCCGCCGATGTTGGCCTGGGCGACGAAAGCGAAGTCGTCCTGCAGCTCGGCCTGGCTTCGCTGCAGTGCGGCTTTCAGCACCTGCTGGTCGGCGCCACTGGCCAGTCCTTGCCAGTAGGCCAGCTCCGCATCGCGCCACAGCACTTCGAAACGCATGCGGACTTCGTGGATGCGGTTGTACAGGGTCTCCAGCTTGGTCGCCTTGTCCACCACGTACTCGGGGCTGGTGACCTTGCCACAATCGTGCAGCCACGCTGCCACACGGAACTCGTACCGTTCTGCCTCGGTCATGCTGAAGCTGGCGAACGGGCCGCTGTCGGCTGCCACTGCCTGATCCAGCAGCATCTGCGCCAGCTGAGGCACCCGCTCGCAGTGACCACCGGTATAGGGGCTCTTGGCATCGATGGCGTCTGCCAGCAGCTTGATCATGGCGTCCAGCAGGCGTTGCTGGGCTTCGACCAACTGGCGGGTTTCGATAGCCACCGCAGCCACTCCGGACAATTCCTCGACAAAGCGCCGGAATGCCTCGCCCACCCGCTCCTGCGCCTGCTCTTCGTCCATTTGCAGGACCAGGATGCCCAACAGTGCCTGGCTACGGTCATTCAGCACCACGGCCAGACTGCGCTCATGCAGGCCGAGGGCCTGGGTCACTGTTACAGCCAAGTGCTGCCGGGCGCCCTCATCCACTGCCAGCTCGCTTGGGTAGTGTTCACCGCGGCACGAGGCGGCCAGGCGCAGCAAAGCCTGTTCAGCGTCATACAGGTAAACCCCGCCGGCGTCGCCCCCGGCAGCTTCTACCAGATGGTTCAGCACGCCGTCGAGCATGCGCTCCAGGTTTCGCTCACGGCTGAGCGTAAGGGTAATCGCCTGAAAGTGGCGAATGGTACCGGACATGCGGCTCAGCACGCGGCTCAGTTCACGCACCTCGGAAACCCGCGAGTGCACGCCCACCTCACGGCTGAAATCAAAACTGGCCAAGCCTTGAACCTGCTCGCGCAACAGCCGCAGCGGGCGGCCAATGCGCCGGCCAAGCACACCGCCGAGCACCAGCAGCACGGCCATCAGCGCCATGGTCCAGAGCAACTGCTCGTACAAGACTTTGCGCGCCCCCACCAGTAACTCGTGGCCGGGTACGGCAATCAGCACGTACAAGTCGTGCCCGGCCAGGGTGGTCAGATGCACACGAATGCCATACCAGGTCTGGCCATCCACCTGATAAGGCTGAGGCTGGTTGCCCTTGGGCAGGTCAGCGTATAGCCGCGCCAGGCTGGGAGCGCCCAGCTCGGCGACACGCGACAGGCGCACGCCTTGCCCTTCGTGCACGATTGCCCGCTGCGGGTCCGGATAGGCCACAACGTTGCCCTGGTCATCGACCACCACGATCTCGGTACCCGGGGTCATGCGCAGGTCCTGAGTCTCGCTGGCCAAGTCGTTGACCGAGACATCCAGGCCGATCACGGCGCCACCGTCGACGCTACGTTGGGCCATGGTCAAGCCGACCTCGCGGGTGGTGAAGAACACATAAGGGCGAGTCAGCACCGTAGAGGGTTGTACCGTGGCTTCAGCGAACCAGGGGCGCAGGCGTGGATCGTAGCGATAGTCAGATTTGGCCTGGGCCTGCAACAGGTTCAGCGCCCGATCATAAAAACGCCACTCGCCCTGCACCTTGGCGCCCTCGCCATGGCTGACGCTCTGCACCAGAAATGCCGTGCCCGGTGGAGCGGCGAAACGCTGCATCAGCTGCGGGTCATGCAGGCGACGCACCAGCAGGAACTCGCCGCTGGGGTAACCCAGATAGGCGGCGCTGAGCATGCGGTTGGCGTCCAGCATTTCCACCAGCTGTGGCAGCCGATCCAGGCGCTGTGCCTGGGTGTGCACAGTCGGGTTGTGGGCAAGCAGGCGAATGCTGCTTTGCGCCGGCTCGATCAGGCGCCTGGCGCGCTCGTCGATCGTCTTGGCAACCTGCTGGGCGGCATCGCCAGCAGCAGCCACAAGGGTTTGGCGAATACCGCGGTACCCCTGCCAGGCCAGGGCAGCGCCGAGCAGCAGCATGCCCAGCACGATGGCCAGCGCCACCAGCCACTGCAGTGAAATACCACGTCCTCTATTGCCAACGACACGCCCCGTCGACACGCAGCCCATCCCAGGTACTCCATGTGCGGCACATTGCCTTGGCTGATGTCTGCAGCAGTGTAGAGTGCATGTGAGCGTTCTGCCGGGCCGGCAACACGTTTACAGACGATCGTGCAAGGCTTTGTACCGCGACGCAGGCGACGTGGGCCATGATCAGGAGATCAGCCGCGCAACTGGTACCAGGTGGTCTTGAGCTGCGAATACTTGTCGAACGAATGCAGTGACAGATCGCGGCCAAACCCCGACTGCTTGCCCCCACCGAACGGCACCGTCACATCCAGCGCATCGACCGTGTTCACCGATACGGTACCGGCTTTCAACGCACGCGCTACCCGGTGCACCTGGTTGAAGTCGTCGCTCCACACCGAGGCTGCCAGGCCATAGATGCTGTCGTTGGCCAGGCGCACCGCTTCTTCTTCGGTGTCGAAGGCGCTGACCGCCAGCACCGGGCCGAACACCTCCTCCCGCGCCAGGCTCATGCGGCCCTCGACACCGGCAAAAATGGTCGGCTCGATGTAGTTGTCCGAACCTTCGACGGTCAGGCGTCGGCCGCCACACACCAATCGCGCGCCCTCTTGCCCGGCACGCACGATGGCGGCCTCGATGCGGCCGGTCTGCTCGGCATCGACAATGGCCCCGGCGCGGCTCGCCGGATCCAGCGGGTTACCGGGCAGCCACTGGCGAGCCTTGGCCTGCAGGCGCTCGATGAACTCATCGTGGATGGCACGCTGCACGTACAGCCGCGAGTTGGCCGAACACACCTCGCCCTGGTTGAAGAAAATGCCGAAGGCGGCCTTTTCCGCAGCCAGGTCCAGGTCCTGGCAGTTGTCGAACACCAGGTTTGGGCTCTTGCCGCCGCACTCCAGCCACACCTGCTTGAGGTTGGACTGCGCCGAGTACTGCATGAAGTACTTGCCCACCTGGGTGGAGCCGGTGAAGACCAGGCAGTCCACATCCGGGTGCAGGCCCAGCGCCTGCCCGGCCTGCTCGCCCAGGCCCGGCACTACGTTCAGTACGCCTTCCGGCACACCGGCTTCCAGCGCCAGTTGGGCCAGGCGCAGGGCCGAGAACGGTGATTGTTCGGCGGGCTTGAGTACCACGCTGTTACCGGCAGCCAGCGCCGGGGCCAGCTTCCAGGCGGCCATGTCGAGGGGGAAATTCCACGGCACCACAGCCGCGACCACACCGAGTGCTTCGCGGGTGATGGTGGCCAGCGCCGTGGGCGCCGTGGGCGCCACTTGGTCGTACAGCTTGTCCAGCGCTTCGCCGTACCAGCCGAACACATGTGCAGAGCCCGGCACGTCGATGGTGTAGGCGTCCATCACCGGCTTGCCCATGTTCAGCGAGTCCAGCAAGGCCAGTTCTTCACGATGGGCCATGATCAGCTCGGCCAGGCGCAACAGCACCTTCTTGCGCTCGCCCGGCGCCATGCGCGGCCAGGGGCCGTGCTCAAAGGCTCGACGGGCGCTGGCGACGGCCAGGTCGACCTCGGCCTGGCCGCAGGCGGTAACCTGTGCCATTACGTTGTGGGTGGCGGGGTTGATGGCTGCGAAGGTGGCGCCATCCTCTGCGTTGACGGGTTTGCCATTGATCAGCGCTTTGGATGGCAGGTACAGGTCCGAAGCGCGTTGTTGCCAGAATTCGAGGGTATACATGTGTACTCCTGGTAAACATGGGAGCAATCTTTTGGATGGGGGCGTCGTCCCACGGATGAATCGCCGGGGCTGCTTTGCAGCCCAATCGCGACACAAGGCCGCTCCCACAAGAACAGCGTTGCCCCTGCAAGCGACGCGATTGCTGTGGGAGCGGCCTTGCGTCGCGATCGGGGCGCGAAGCGCCCCCAGAAGGCTTAGAGCTTGCCGACCAGCCGCGCCGTGCGGTCTACGGCTATCCGGGTCTTCTCCACCAGCTCATCCAGCTCGCTGTGGTTGGCGATCAAGGCCGGGGCCATGATCATCCGGCCCAGGGTCGAGCGAATGATCACCCCTTCCTCGAAACCAAAGGTGCGGCACTGCCAGGCCAGGTCGTTCTCGTTGGCAAAGCGCTTGCGCGTCGGCTTGTGCTCGGCAAACTGCAGCGCCGCCACCAGCCCGGCCCCTTGCACCTGACCGATCAATGGGTGGTCGGCAAACACTTCCCGCAGAATGCGCTGCAGGTACGGCCCCGTGTCGTCCTTCACCTGGCGCACGATGCCTTCGTCACGCAGCGCCTTCAGGTTGGCGATGGCCACTGCCGCCGCCACCGGGTGGCCGGAATAGGTCAGGCCGTGGGCAAATACCCCGCCGCGCTCCACCAACGCCTCGGCAATGCGCTTGCTCAGCACCAGGCCGCCCATGGGCACATAGCCGCTGGTCAGGCCCTTGGCAATCGACAGGGTGTCGGGCTCGAAGCCGAAGTATTCATGGGCGAACCATTCGCCGGTGCGGCCAAAGCCACCGATCACCTCATCGGCGCACAGCAGCACGTCGTACTGGCGGCAGATACGCTGGATTTCCGGCCAGTAGCTTTCCGGCGGGAAGATCATGCCGCCGGCCCCCTGGAAGGGTTCGGCAATGAAGCCGGCAACGTTCTCGGCACCCAGTTCGAGGATCTTTTCCTCCAGCTGCAGGGCGCAGCGGCGGCCGAACTCGGCCGGGGTCAGTTCACCGCCCTCGGCGTACCAGTAAGGTTCGTCGATGTGTGCCACATCCGGAATCAGCCCGCCCATGTCGTGCATGAACTTCATCCCGCCCAGCGCCGTGGCCGCCAGGGTTGAGCCGTGGTAGCCGTTCCAGCGGCCGATCATGATTTTCTTGCCTGGCTGGCCAACCACCTGCCAATAGCGGCGCACGGTGCGGATCAGTACCTCGTTGGCCTCGGAGCCGGAGTTGGTGTAGATCGCGTGGCTGTAGTGCCCCGGCAGCAGGCTGAACAGCAACTCGGACAGTTCGATCACCGCCGGGTGGGTGGTGTGGAAGAACATGTTGTAGTAGGCCAGCTGATCCATCTGCGTGGCCGCGGCGGCCGTCAGGTCACGACGGCCATAACCGAGCTGGGTGCACCACAGGCCAGACATGCCATCCAGGTAACGCTTGCCCTCGCTGTCCCACAGGTGCAGGCGTTCGCCCCCGACGATCACCCGCGGCCCTTCGGCGTTCAGCGCCTTCTGGTCGAGGAAGGCATGAATGTGGTGGGCGGCATCGGCTGCCTGGTAGTCACGGGTCTGGCGTTGCGGGGCGAAAGGCGCGTTCATTGTTGGTTTTCCTTTGCGGTGGGGTTGCAGGGTAGCTGGCGCTCAGCGCAGCTTGCCCATGTAGCTTTCCAGCGGGTCCTTGCCCAGCACGCCCTGGGCATTGGCCAGTGCGTCGATGAACAGGGAGAACAGTTCGGACTGGGTGCCGATGTCGAGCTTGACGTAGACGTTCTTGCGGTGCGACTTGATGGTGTCTTCCGACACCCCCAGCCGCTCGGCCAGCGACCTGGTCGAGTGACCACGCAGGATCAACTGGGCGATACGGCATTCACGCTCGGTCAGCAGCGAGCTGCCGAAGTTGTTCAGCGCGGCATGGATACGTTGCTCGAGGATGTTCTCGAAGCGGCCTGCGCGGCTGTCCAGCCCGGCAAAATGCTTGCCGAGTACCGCCAGCACCCAAGGCGTGATGAGCCCGAACCGCGTGCGGCTTTGCTCATCCAGCTTGTCGGTGAAGGCCAGCGACACCGCCAGGCTTTGCCCGGGCGCCACCTGCAGGATGTAGTTGAGCTCATCCTCCAGGTGCGAGTGGCGGTAGAACGATTGGTAGTATTCGCTGACCTCGAAGTGATCGGGCGCCACTTCGAACAGGCCGTAGCAGCCGGATTCGACCTGTTCCACACAAGCACCGTAGAACGGGTC
The DNA here is from genome assembly GCF_052044625.1 of Pseudomonas sp. 22515. Lineage (NCBI taxonomy): Bacteria > Pseudomonadati > Pseudomonadota > Gammaproteobacteria > Pseudomonadales > Pseudomonadaceae > Pseudomonas > Pseudomonas sp. 22515. Next base: position 91,631 of record NZ_JBQENN010000022.1, on the reverse strand, counting down.
AAGCAGGTAGAAACCCGACAGGTAGCGGCTGACATTGCCTTCGGGCTGCCAAGGTGCCTTGTCATCCTGCTCGAACAGCGCACAGGGCATGCCGTCGTGCGGGTACAGGTACACCGTGGTCGCCTGGATCGGCCGTATCACACCCAGTGCAGCAAACAGGCTGGCGGCAAAGCCCGGTCGGCCAATCGCCTCGGTGACCTTGGCCTGGTGCTCGAACCATTGTGCTGAAAGCAATTGATTAGTCACTGTAAGCCTGCCGTTTCTTCTCAGTGGCACCGCCGCCAGTGCGGTGCGTCGTTGAGCAGATACTCCCACGGGCCTGCAGGCACCGGAATCACCCTTTGGGGTGAGCCGGGCAAGGGCAGTGGCCGCTCACCCCAAAGGGTGATTCCGGGTACCTGCAGGGTGTGGGAGCATCAACCCGCCCCAGCGCTGCGAGCTTTCCGCTCGACCTCCTTGCACAGCACCTAACGGTCGCGAGCCTGCTCGCCTGCCGCGGTGTCCTGCATCCCTTTTCAGGAGTTAGCAATGCATACAACAACAAGTACAGCCCATAGCCCCGCCCCGCATGCACCCTCGCAACCCGGCACCAGCACCGGCCGCTTCCGCAAGTCCATGAGCATGACCGCCCTGGTGCTGTTTGGCCTGGCCTACATGGTGCCCCTGGCCGTATTCACCACCTACGGGCTGGTCACCCAGATGACCAAAGGGCACCTGCCCACCGCCTACCTGCTCACGCTCGCCGCCATGCTGCTGACCGCCTACAGTTACGGCCGCATGGTCCAGGCCCACCCCTACTCCGGCTCGGTCTACACCTACACGCGCAAGGCCTTCGGCAGCCATATCGGCTTCATCACCGGTTGGACACTGCTGCTCGACTACATCTTTCTGCCGCTGCTCAGCTACCTGCTGATCGGCATCTACATGTCGGAATACTTCCCGACCATCCATGCCTGGGTGTGGGTGGCGGGCTCCATTGCCCTGGTCACCTTCCTCAACCTGATCGGCATCGAGTCGATCACCCGGGTCAACTGGATCCTGGTGGTGGTGCAATTGGTGTTCATCATCGTCTTCGTCGCCCTGTCCATTCTCAAGCTCAGCGGACAGGCGGAGCCGGTGTCGCTGCTGGCCCCCTTGCACCACGAAGGCTTCAGCGTGCCGTTGATCATGACCGGCGCCGCCGTGCTGTGCCTGTCGTTCCTCGGCTTCGATGCGGTGTCGACCATGGCTGAGGAAACCAGTAACCCGACCTACCGCATTCCCGTGGCGATTCTGGCGGTGTCGTTGATCGGCGGCCTGCTGTTTCTGGTGGTGTCTTATTGCGCACAGATGGTGTTCCCCGATTGGGGCAGCTTCGCCGATCCGGATTCGGCGTCGGTCGACGTGATGCGCCGGGTGGGCGGCGAGCTGCTGGTAACCGCCTTCACCGCGACCTACGTGGCCGGCTGCTTCGCTTCGGCCATGGTGTCCCAAGCCAGCGTGTCGCGCGTACTGTTCGCCATGGGCCGTGACGGCGCATTGCCGCGGGCATTCGGCCAGCTGGTGACGAAAAAGCGCGTGCCGGCCACTGCCATCCTGGTGGTCAGCCTGCTGTCGCTGATCGCCCTGGTGATCACCCTGGATACCGTGGCGAACATGATCAGCTTTGGCGCACTGTTCGCCTTTTCGGCGGTGAACCTGGCGGTGGTCAAGCACTACCTGGTGGACCAGAAACTGCGCGGTTGCCGCAACTGCCTGCTGTACGGCGCCATTCCCAGCCTGGGCTTTCTCAGCACGCTGTGGCTATGGAGCAGCCTGACCAGCCTGTCGTTCACCATCGGCCTGTGCTGGATGGGCCTGGGCCTGTTGGTGCTACTGGGGCTGACCCGGGCGTTGCGCGTGAAGCTGCCAGAGTTGCAGATGGCCGAGTGAGCCCTGACGCCTTGCGTGACCGCTCCTGCCGGGCATCGCGAGAACCCGGGTGATAACTGTTCGTTATCACCCGATCCGGATTAATCATTATTCAGCCCCCCGTTCGCCCCCCTACAGTCCTGACCAACGATTGTCATTGCCAACGGGAAACGAAATGTCCATCGAACACCGCCTGAACCACATCGCCGGCCAGCTCAGTGGCCACGGTGACGTGCTGCTGCACAGCCTCGACGCCCACACCGGTGAAGCACTGCCCTACGCCTTCTACCAGGCGACCGGCAACGAAGTCGAGGCCGCCGCCCAGGCCGCCGAGGCGGCCTACCCGAGCTACCGCAGCACCCGCCCGGACCAGCGCGCTGCTTTTCTCGACGCGATCGCCAGCGAACTGGACGCGTTAGGTGATGACTTCATCCAGGACGTGATGCGCGAAACCGCACTGCCTGAAGCACGCATCCGCGGCGAACGCAGCCGCACCAGCAACCAGCTGCGCCTGTTTGCCGAGGTGGTACGGCGTGGCGACTTTTACGCTGCACGCATCGACCGCGCCCTGCCCCAGCGCACCCCACTGCCGCGCCCGGACCTGCGCCAGTACCGCATCGGCGTGGGCCCGGTGGCCGTGTTCGGCGCCAGCAACTTCCCTCTGGCCTTCTCCACCGCTGGCGGTGACACCGCTTCGGCGCTGGCCGCCGGCTGCCCGGTGGTGTTCAAGGCACACAGCGGGCACATGCTCACTGCGGCCCATGTGGCCGCGGCCATCGACCGTGCAGTGACCGGCAGCGGCATGCCGGCAGGCGTTTTCAACATGATCTACGGTGCCGGTGTGGGCGAAGCGCTGGTCAAGCACCCAGCCATCCAGGCGGTCGGCTTTACCGGCTCGCTGCGCGGTGGCCGCGCCCTGTGCGACATGGCCGCAGCGCGCCCGCAGCCGATCCCTGTATTCGCCGAAATGAGCAGTATCAACCCGGTGATCGTGCTGCCGCAGGCTCTGCAGGCTCGCGGTGAGCAGGTGGCGACCGAGCTGGCCGCCTCGGTGGTGCTGGGCTGTGGGCAGTTCTGCACCAACCCGGGCCTGGTGGTGGGTATCCGGTCGCCACACTTCGAGCATTTCCTGCAAACGCTGGTGGCACGCATGGCCGACCAGAGCCCGCAGACCATGCTCAACGCGGGCACCCTGCGCAGCTACCAGAACGCTGTGCAGCACTTGCTGGCGCACCCGGGTATCCAGCATCTGGCCGGTCAACCGCAAACGGGTAACCAGGCTCAGCCGCAGTTGTTCAAGGCCGACGTGAGCCTGCTGCTCAATGGCGACCCGCTGTTGCAGGAAGAAGTGTTCGGCCCTTGCACCGTGGTGGTTGAAGTGGCCGATGCCCAGCAACTGGCCGAAGCATTGCGTCACCTGCAAGGTCAGCTGACCGCCACCCTGATTGCCGAACCTGACGACCTGCACGCCTTTGCCTCACTGGTGCCGCTGCTGGAACGCAAGGCCGGGCGCTTGCTGCTCAATGGCTACCCGACCGGCGTGGAGGTTTCCGATGCCATGGTGCATGGCGGCCCCTACCCGGCCACCTCCGACGCCCGCGGCACTTCGGTCGGCACCTTGGCCATCGACCGCTTCCTGCGCCCGGTGTGCTTCCAGAACTACCCGGACGCACTGCTGCCGGATGCGTTGAAAAACGCTAACCCGCTGGGGATTGCCCGGTTGCTGGAGGGTGTGAGCAGCCGCGAGGCGGTGTGATCTTTCATGGCTGCAACCCGTGCCGGCCTCTTCGCGGCTCAAGCCGCCAAGAGGCCGGCACGGGTACTTCGAGCTGTATACAATCAGTAAAAAGCTTGCTTACAATACCGAGCGCCTATGACATCGGTAATCGCCGATGCGTATTGCGCAGGCTTGCACCATGTCATCTACAAACCCTGCAAAAACGCTCCTCGTCAAAAACGCCGCACTGCTGGTCACCATGGACGGCGAACGCCGCGAAATCAAGAACGGCGGCCTGTTCATCGAAGACAACCTGATCAAGCAAGTCGGCCCCAGCGAAACCCTCCCGCAGCACGCCGACGTGGTTCTGGACATGGCCGGCAAGGTGGTCATCCCAGGCCTGGTCAACACCCACCACCACATGTACCAGAGCCTCACCCGCGTGGTACCGGCAGCTCAGGACGGCGAGCTGTTCAACTGGTTGACCAACCTGTACCCGATCTGGGCGCGCCTGACCCCCGAGATGATCGCGGTGTCGACCCAGACCGCCATGGCCGAGCTGATCCTGTCCGGCTGCACCACCTCCAGCGACCACCTGTATATCTACCCCAACGGCTGCAAGCTCGACGACAGCATCCACGCGGCGGCCGAGATCGGCATGCGCTTCCATGCCGCGCGCGGCAGCATGAGCGTGGGCCAGAGCCAAGGCGGCCTGCCACCTGACGCGGTGGTGGAAAAGGAAGCCGACATCCTCAAGGAATCGCAACGCCTGATCGAGGACTACCACGATGCCAGCCACGGCTCGATGCGCCGCATCGTGGTCGCGCCATGCTCGCCGTTCTCGGTCAGCCGCGACCTGATGCGCGAAGCTGCCGTGCTGGCGCGCCAGTATGGGGTGTCGCTGCACACCCACCTGGCCGAGAACGTCAACGACATCGCCTACAGCCGCGAGAAGTTCGGCATGACCCCTGCCGAGTACGCCGAAGACCTTGGCTGGGTCGGCCATGATGTATGGCATGCACACTGCGTGCAGCTCGACCAGCACGGCATTGAGCTGTTCGCCCGCACCGGCACCGGCGTCGCCCACTGCCCATGCTCGAACATGCGGCTGGCCTCGGGCATCGCCCCGGTACGCAAGATGCGCGACCACGGCGTACCGGTGGGCCTGGGGGTCGATGGCTCTGCCTCCAACGACGGCGCCAGCATGATCGGTGAAGTGCGCCAGGCCCTGCTGCTGCAACGGGTGGGCTTCGGCCCTGACGCGATGACCGCACGCGAAGCACTGGAGATTGCCACCCTGGGTGGCGCGAAAGTGCTCAACCGCAATGATATCGGCGCCCTGGCCCCGGGCATGGTCGCCGATTTCGTCGCCTTCGACCTGGGCCATGTGGCGTATGCCGGCGGCCACCATGACCCATTGGCGGCACTGGTGTTCTGCACCCCGACCCAGGTGCATACCAGCGTGATCAACGGCCGCGTCGTGGTGAAAGACGGCCAGCTGGCCACCGTCGACCTGCCGCGCGTACTGGAACGCCACAACCAGCTGGCCCATCAGCTGGTCAGTGGCACTTGAGGCCAGGCATCAGTTCGGCATCGCCGGGTTGAATGAAGGTCATGCGCAGCCCTTTGGGCTGCGCTGTCACATAGAGAACAAAGGCAGCAAGCCACCAACGTCAATCAAAGCGTTACCTGTTTTCCCATGAGGAAAGCCGGGTGCGTGGCTAGAAGCTGCGGGTAGCGCACACTACGATTTCACGTTCACTCAAAGGCCCATGACCATCTCATGCCAGGCCATGCCGCCGTGGTCCGACGGCGACGGTTTCACGTATCGGTAGCCCAGCTTCTGGTACAGGGCCACATGCTGCTCCTTGCACATCAGGTGAATGGTCTGCTTGCCCGCCGCATGCATGCGCCCGATGAATTCGTTCATCAACAGTTTGGCGTAGCCTTTGCCCTGGTGGGCCGGGTCTACAACCACCGACATGATCACCACGTTCGCTGCCGCCGGGTCATGGCCGACCAGCTCTTTGAAGGCCTCGTCGGACATCACGACCTCGTGGGCGCAGCCACTGTTGATGAAACCCACGATCTCGCCGTCACTTTCCAGCACCAGGAAGCCTTGTGGGTACTGCGTGATACGCGTGCGGATTTTCTCCAGCGTGGCCGCCTCATCCCCTTCATAGGCGCCAATTTCGATGGCGTAGCAACGCTCGGCATCGGCGGGAACGGGGGTGCGGAACTGAAGGGCGCTCATGGCAAGTATCCTTGGCAATGGTAAAGGCAGCCGCCATGATAAATGAGCCTCGACCTTGCGCTCCATCATTGCGAACTCGGTCAGGTCGGGCGTGTGACGCTTGATGCTTGCCAAGGATGGCAAGCATCATGGGGACCTTGCTCTATTGCCACGGATACGCCGATGACCGCTGTAACTTCCCCCTTCACCGAACCAAGCCGCTGCAAACGCCTGAAAGCGGCCAGCAGCAGGGATCATGACAGCGTCGATCAACTGGTAATGGCAGCGCGGCCCTTCGAGAACCGCGAGCGTTATGGTCGTTTCCTGCAGGTGCAGCACCGCTTTCATGGCAGCCTGCTGGCGTTGTATCAGGATGAACAGCTCAACCAGCAACTGCCGGGGCTGGCGGCGCTGTCACGTTTTGCGGCAGTCGAGGCCGACCTGCGCGACCTGGGCCTGTCGCTGCCAACGTCCACCCAACCGGTCTGTGTCAGCTCGGCCCAGGCCTTGGGATGGCTGTATTGCAGTGAAGGCTCGAACCTGGGGGCGGCGTTTCTCTACAAGCACACGCAACGTCTTGGGCTGGAGGGTGACAAGGGCGCCCGCCACCTGGCCCCCCACCCGGATGGCCGAGCGCTGCATTGGCGCGCATTTGTTGCCAGGCTGGACAGCCTGGTGCTGGGGGAGCAGGAAGAAGCAGAGGTGGTGAAAGGGGCGATTGCTGCGTTCGACAGTTACCGGCGGCATTTGCGTGAGGTGTTTGCAGGCCTATGACTGTCCAGTGGGGCACTCACGGCGGCTACTGCACAGCGCCAACCACCCCGGCAAAGTTCTTCAAGTTGTTGCTGTAGCGAACTTTTTCTTGATTCCCTGTCTATGTGTGAGGCACAGAAAGGTAGCGGAACGCGAGACAAGGTTCGCCCCACACCTGCTGGCCAGATGGCTCATTCGTTATCAGAGGTTGGCTACGCTCATGAAAATACATGTCGCAAGGTTGGTGCTGCTCGGCCTGTTCTCGCTCGCGGCGGTGGGCACGGCATCGGCAACGCAAATGAAAGCCGCCGAACCGGTTTCACCGGCTGTCCAGTCACCGTTAAAGCCAGCCGGCAACCCTTGGTCGAGCGTGGCCAGCGTGGCCGTTGAACAGCCAGCCACCCTCCTGGCGCATGATGACGATCGCTGGCACGACCACCGAAGCGACTGGCGCCGCGAACAGTGGCGGCGTGAACAAGCCCGCCGGGACTGGGAGCGGCGGCGCGACTGGGAACGGCGCCGTGATTGGGAGCGCCGCCATGAGCGCGCCATGCGCCAGCGTCATCATGACGCGCATCATTACTACCGCCGTTGAAGCCCAAGCGATCGGTTTTAGGGGCAGTGTCAGTCGGCCAGCTGCGGAGCCTCCCCCGCCGCCTCTGCCTCCATCTTCAAGCGGTCCGCCTTGCAGATGTACTTGGGCTTGCGTGGCGCCAGTTTGGCACTGGCCTTTTTGGCATGCGCCTGCAATAGCTGCTTGATCTTCTTACGACGGTTCATACTCTACGGGGCCTTTCAGGACGTTTCGCTGCCGCCATCATACCCCGGCAGCCTGGGAAAGCGCAGTGAACAGCCCAGCTTATGCCTGCTACGGCCACGCAGGTCACAGGATTCAACGCGTTGACGTATTTTTCACAGTCCGCAGATTAGCGTCACGCCCTTTCCGGTCACGCGCACAACCGCTGGCCGCCAAGGTACGACGAGGCATACGTGTCAAACACTACATCCCCCGCCGCGCACAAGCGCGTGGACTGGGCCGGGCTCGGCTGGCTCTTGCTGTTCTTCTGGTATTTCTCCGGTGTAACCCAGGCGCTGCTGCTGTTCAGCGGGACGACCGGCTTCGCCGGTTTTCGCGATGCGTTATTCCTCAGCAGCCTATGGCTGGCGCCCGTCCTGTTGCTGCCGCGCTTCACCCGCGCCACCGCGGCAATCATTGGTCTGGTGCTGTGGGCTGCATCGCTGGTGGGCCTGAGCTACTTCGGCATCTATCGCCAGGAATTTTCACAAAGCGTCATCTTTGTGATGTTCGAGTCCAACACCGCCGAGGCTGGTGAGTACTTCAGCCAATACTTCAGCGTGGGGCTGGGCCTGGCACTGGTGCTGTACACGCTGGTCGCGGTAATGCTGTGGCGACGCGTGCGCCCGGTCAGCCTGCCGCTGCGCAGCCGACTGCCGGTGGTCGTGCTATTGCTGGTGGCCAATCTGGTCATGCCGTTCTACAAGCAGATGGTCACCCAGGAGCGCAACTTCGCCGATGCGCTCGAAAAAGTGCAGCAGCGAATGGAGCCGGCCGTCCCTTGGCAGTTGCTGGTCGGCTACCGACAGTACCGCCAGCAACTGGACAACATGCAGAAACTGCTGGCCCAGAATGCCGCACTGCCACCGCTGCAAAACCTGCGAGACAGCAGTGGTACAGCGCCACGCACCCTGGTATTGGTGCTCGGCGAGTCGACCACCCGCGAGCACATGCACCTGTATGGCTATAACCGCGATACCACGCCCAACCTCGACGCGCTGGCCGCCAGCGACAAGGGCCTGACCGTGTTCCGCGACGTGGTATCGCCGCGCCCGTACACCATCGAAGTGATGCAGCAGATTCTCACGTTCGGCGACGAGCAGAACCCGGACCGCTTCCTCAGCGACCCGTCGCTGATCAACCTGCTGAAACAGGCAGGCTACAAGACCTTCTGGATCACCAACCAGCAGACCTTGACCAAGCGCAACACCATGCTCACCACCTTCTCGCAGCAAACAGACGCGCCGGTGTACCTGAACAACCAGCGCAACCAGAATGCCAGCCAGTACGATGACGTGGTGCTGGCACCGTTCGAGAAAGCCCTGCAAGACCCTGCGCCCAACAAGTTCATCATCGTGCACCTGCTGGGCACGCACATGGACTACCGCTACCGCTACCCGGACGACTATGCGCACTTCAACGACAAGCAAGGTGTGCCAGCCAAGCTGACGGCGGACCAGGTAGAAACCTACAACTTCTATGACAACGCGGTGCGCTACAACGACTATGTGGTGTCGACCCTGATCAAGCGTTATGCGGCAGGCAACCCCAACGGGTTCCTGATGTACCTGTCCGATCATGGTGAAGACGTGTACAGCTCCGGTGACCACGACCGCCTGGGGCGCAATGAAGGCGCACCGACCCGGCCGATGTACACCATCCCGTTCCTGCTGTGGACCTCGCCTAGCTGGCAGGCCGAACACCCGCGTGACTTGCAGGCAATGGCCAACCGCCCCTACAGCAGTTCGCATCTGATCCATACCCTGTCAGACCTGGCCGGATTGAGCTACGACCGCTATGAACCGGCCAAGAGCCTGGTGAGCCCACAGTTCGTGGTAGCACCACGCTGGATCGGCGACCCGTACCGCAAGGATGGCTTGCGCGAGTTCGATCAGCTGCCGCAGGACAAGGCCGACGGGGCACAGGAAACAGCCAGCACCCGGCAGTAATAAGGCCGGTTCATGCCCGGCAGCTACCCTGCAGGGCACTCCCCCGCACCGCCTCGGCCAACTTGCGCAGGTTGGCCTGGTGTGCATTCACCAGGCTGGTGATGCTGTTGTCCGCGGCAGTCTGCACAGACGTACGGCAGGTCAGCTCGGCCTGCCCTTGCTGCTTCAGGCGCCACACCGCCTCCAGCGAGGCATAGCGCCCTGGTACCGTGTCGAAGCGCTGCACATCCACCCGCAGCGACGCCTTGCCACCGCCTGCCGGGCCGCCCAACAGGTCCTGCAGGGCGCTGCGGAATTCATCCACCAGGTTGGCGCCCCACCACTCCGTCTCCAGGATGGCCAGGCCGCTCTGCCCTTGCCGCACCACCAACTGTGGGCGGTCGACCTGGGGCGGCACAGCCACCCTGACCACCTGGATGCGCTGGCCGCTGTCACGTACCGGTTCGCTCGGTACCAACGTGTGGTAGTTGTTCGGCGTACTGCTGCAGCCCCCGAGCCACACCAGCAGGCTGGCCACACATACATTGCGCAGTCGTTGCATCGGCTGTCTCCTCAGGGTTCAAGGTCTGCGGGCCCGGCCGCTTTCGGCCGGCCACGAATCAGCGACTCGGGGTGGCGGCCCAGGTAGTCGGCAAGGTCACGTAGCGACCGCGACATGCGCTCCAGCTCGTCCAGTGTTTCGCCCATTCGCTCGCGCTGCGGCGAATCTTCGGAAATGGCCGAGTTGGTCGTGCGCAGGGTCTTGTGCACCTCGTCCAGCGCCACCTTCACCTCCGGCAGCGTCTGGCCATTGAACTGCCTGAGGCTGACGCGCAGCTCACGCAAGCTACCGTCCAGGTTACCGGCGATGCTTTCCAGCGGCAGCTTGGCAATGCGCTCCATCACCCGCTGCAGCTGTTCCTGCAACTGCTCAAGGCTGCCGGGCAGCGTCGGGATCATGATGGGGTTGGCAGCCATGTCGAAGGTCACCTTCGGGGCATCCGGGTAGAAGTCCAGCGAAATGAACATCTGCCCGGTGATCAAGTTGCCGCTACGCGCCTGGGCCCGCAGCCCATGTTCGACAAACGTGCCAATCAGTTTCCGCGCCCCTTCCATATCACCCTCGGTGTGCTTGAACACCGCCAGCATCTTGCGGTGCACCGGCCCTAGCCGCTGCGGGTAAATCACCGCATCGACCACTACCGGGAAGCTCTGCCGCGTAGCATCGTAATCGAGCTGGATCGAGGTGACCCGGCCAAACTCCACCCCCTTGAATTCCACTGGCGCGCCCACCGACAGGCCACGCATGGCCTGGTCGAAGCGCAACTGCAGGTACTGCGCCTGGCCATGCGGAGGCGACAGCGCCATGTCGCGGTCCGCGAATAGCTGGAAGCGGGCCTGGTCGGCAGCAGGCTCGGCTTGCGCGGCGAAATCGGGCGAGCCGAAGGCCAACCCGCCCACCAGAATCGACGACAGCGATTCGGTATCGACCTTCAGGCCATTGGCACCGATCTGCATGTCGATGCCACTGGCATTCCAGAAGCGCGTGTCAGCAGTGACGAACGTGTCGTAGGGCGCCTGCACGAACACGCCAATCTCTACCCCCTTGCCATCGCCCTGGAGGGCAAAGGACACCACTTCGCCCACCGGGATCTTGCGGTAGTAGATCGAAGAGCCGATATCCAGCGAGCCAAGGTCGCTGGCGACAAGAACAAAGCGCTTGCCCTTTTCGTCATAGGTGATCGGCGGTGGCAGCTCCAGGCCGACAAAGGACTTTTCCGGCACCTTCGACTCGCCGGAATCGGCCCCGATGAAACTGCCCGAAAGCAGCGTGTCCACCCCGGAAACCCCGCCCACGCCGATGCGCGGTCGCACCACCCAGAAGCGCGCCCCCTGGGTAGCAAACGAACGGGCATCGTTGGAGAGCTGAACCTTGGCCACCACGCTCTTCTTGTCGTCGGCCAAGTCCACCGTAGTCACTTCGCCAATCACCACGCTGCGGTATTTTACCTGGGTCTTGTGCGCCACCAATCCCTCGCCACTGTGGAAAGAAATGGTAATCACCGGCCCTTGCTGCATCCAGTTGCGCACCACCAGCGAAGCGCCGATCAGGATCGCCAGGATCGGCACGATCCATACCAGCGACACACTCCAACGTCGGGTGCGCACTTCAACCTGCCCAGGGCCCTCGCGCTTGTCAGTCTGTTGCCCCATCAATGCGGCCTCCCCTCGTTGGCATGGCTATCCCAGATCAAGCGTGGATCAAAGCTCATCGCAGAGAACATGGTCAGCACAACCACCATGCCAAAAAACAGAATGCCCACACGCGGCTCGATGGTGCCCAGCCCGCGCAGTTGCACCAGCGCAGCCACCAACGCCACTACCATCACATCGAGCATGGACCAATAGCCGATCAGCTCGACGAAGCGGTACAACTGCGAACGCTGCCGGCAGGCCCAGGAAGAACCACGCTGGGCAGTGAACAGCAGCAGGCCAAGGGAAAAGAACTTGATGGCGGGCACACCCACGCTGGCAATGAAAATGATCAGCGCGATGTCCCAGGCCCCGGCTTCCCAGAACTCCAGCACGCCACCGCCAATGGTGCTTTCTGTACCACTGCCGAGCATTTCGGTGTGCATCACCGGCAGCAGGTTGGCGGGGATGTAGAAAATCAGGGCGGCCAGCAGAAACGCCCAGCCACGGCTGATGGCATTGGCCTTGCGCCGGTGAATGACGGCGCCGCAACGGTTGCAGGTGTGCGCGCCACTGCGCGTGTCGCATGCCTGGCCACAGCCATGGCACAGACACAAGCCAAGGTCGTGCGCCATGGCTGGGACAGTCATACCTGTTCCCACAAATCGCGGATGTCCTTGCCGGCAATGTGGATGATCAACATGCTCAGTGCGGCCAGGGCCAGCAGGCCGATACCGGGGATCACATCGAGCAGCCCCGCCAGCTTGATCACCGCCACCATCGCCCCCAGCAGACACACCTCCAGCATGCTCCAGGGCCGCAGGCTTTCCAGGCCACGCATGCACAGGGCAAAGCCGGGGGCACGCTGACCGGCAAGGGCAAAACTCAACACCCAGCACAACAGGGCAATTTGCAGCAGCGGCGCAAAAATGATCGACAGCGCCATGACCAGGGCGATGAAGGTGATACTGCCGTGACTGAGGATCTGCACGGCGTCCCACAAGGTGGCCGAGTGGGTCAACCCCTGCATGCCGATGGTCATCACCGGGTAATAGTTGGCGAACACCAGCAGGACACCGCCAGTCACACTCAATGCCAGCCGCTGCTCGATGGTCAGTGCCCTGTGCCGGTACAGCACGCCGCCACAGCGCTGGCAAAGGGCACGTTGATGTTTGAGCAGCGGTGCACGGTGGTACACCGTGTCGCAATACTCGCAGATGATCAGATCTTGCGTCTGGCTCATGGTTTGCCCGCAGGTAGCCTTGGATCAGGCCAAGAGGCTAATCGGAACGGCGTCTGATATCCGGTGTAGACCATCTGGGCAAAACTTCCATCACGACCTCAAAGGCGAACTATCCTGTGAGGCGGGCTTTCCGCCCGGTGGAGGTGTGCCATGCGTACGTTCACGTGGAGTTACCTGTTGATGCTGCTGTGCGCAGCATCGGCCGCCCAGGCGCAGTCGGTGGTGCCGCTCAAGGGCCAGAGCAGCCAGCAGATGCAACTGGATATCAACGATTGCAATACCGTCGCCACCAATGCCGCAAACGGCACGGCGACGTCCAGCGACCCCCATGTCGGTGGCCGGGTTCGCGGTGCAGCTGCGGGTGCCGCCGCCGGTGCTGTAGGCGCGCAGGTGCGCGGCAACCAGCATGACGCGTTGTATGACCGGGTGGGTGACGATGCCAAACAGCAATACCGGCAGAACCGTGCTGGCGAAGTGGCCGCCGCCGGAGCCGCGGTCGGTGGCATGCGCCAGCGTCAGGACCGGCGCCAGGACCGGCGCGGCCAGGACGAAGCCAAAACCCAGGCCCATGCCAGTGCCTACAGCGGTTGCCTGCAGGGGCGCGGCTATCAGGTCAGCCCCTGAGCAATGCCACGCCATGCGCCTCCTGCCGGGGTAGCATGGCGTGCTCAGTTCAGAACTTCGCCAGCTCTTCCCGGCAAAACTCCACGAACAACTGCGCCGGCTTGGTCAGCTGGACTCGCTTCAACCACGCCGCAGCCAGCCCCGACAGCGCCACCGGCTCGGCAATGTCGAGCATTGCCAGGCGCTGGCCGTCATAGGTGTATTCCGAGTGCGGACGGGTTACCAGCAACGAAAAACCGAAACCCTGACCGACCATGCCGCGCACCATCTCGATCGACGGCGAACTGAAGACAATGTTCGGTGCCAGGCCCATCTCGTTGAACAAGCTGACGAAGTAGGTGCGGCTAGGGGCCACGTCCAGCAGGATCATCGGCTCGGGGCACAGGTCGCGCAGCGAGACCTGGGCCTGGCTGGCAAAGCGGTGGTTCTCGGGTAGCAGCACATAGGGCTTCTGCGGCGGCATCAGCGGCTCGGCCTCGATGGTGCCATCCAGGTCGTGGTCATAGAGAAATGCCAGGTCGAATGTTCCGGCGGTCAGGCCCTGGATCAGGTCCTGCTGTTCACCGTCGCGCAGGCGAATGTCCACCCCCGGGTAGCGCTGACGAAAACCGGCGATCAGGCGCGGCAGGTAGAGTGGCGCCACGGTTTCGAAACAGCCAATGTCGATTTGCCCGGCGACGGTATCGTTGTCGGCCAGGGCATTCTGTTCGAACTCATGGGCCATCTGCAGCAGCGACTTGGTCTTGGCGTAGAAGCGTTTGCCGCTGGGTGTCAATGACACGCCCTGGGCGTGGTGGCGGATGAACAGCTGCACACCGAAACTTTCCTCCAGGCTCTTGATGGCCGTGGAGATGGACGGCTGGGCGATGTACAGCTGGCGTGACGCTTCGGCCACACTGCCCGCTTCCACGGTGGTGACGAAGTACTTCAGTTGTCGCAAGGTATAGGCAGCCACAGGGTACCTCTCTGACGCGGGTCTGGGCAGGCTGGGATCATGCCTCACACTTTACCCTTGGCTGCCGCTCTGCGGGGGCTGAGCGCTGAAGGATTTACCTATGCCTTGAACAGGTTTTTTGTAGGGTCTGCCAGTACCTCGTCTCACAGGCCTGCGTAAACCGGCGCCGCACCACGCTTGCACCTGTAACGGGCCCCCGTGGCACTGCAACCACTGGTCAAAAACGCCCGAACGTCTTTACTGATAGTCATCGGCCCCAGGTAAACGGTGTGTGCTTATGAAGATCGTGGTCACCAGCATCCTCGTCGACGACCAGGCCAAGGCCCTGGCTTTCTACCACTACGTACTCGGTTTCGAGCCCAGGCACGACATCCCCATGGGCCGGCACCGCTGGTTGACCCTGACTTCGCCCAACGACCCCAATGGCGTCGAACTGCTGCTGGAACCCGACGCGCACCCGGCGGCAAAGGTGTACAAGGCCGCGCTCAAGCAGGATGGCATCCCCGCCACCTCGTTCGGCGTGCGCGATATCCAGGCCGAATATACCCGGCTCTGTGCAGCCGGTGTGCAGTTCATCCGGCCACCCACCCCAATGGGGCCGGTTACCGTGGCGGTGTTCGATGACACGTGCGGCAACTTGATCCAGATTGCCCAGAAGCACTAGCCGGTTGCCCTTATCCCAATGCGCACCCACAAGGAAAAAAGATGCGCCACGAATTCAGCGAAGTGCTCAACGACCTGGTCGACTATTTTCTGCTCGGCGATATCCAGTTGCTCGAACGCTTCAAGCAAGACCATCAACTGCCCGACGACCTGGCCGGTGCGTTCACCCACGGTGACAGCGGTGACCAGGCGGTGCGCGAAGGCATCGTGCTGCCGCTGGCCGGTGTCGACAACCTGCCCTACCGCATCCTGTTCACCCTCGATAACCACACCCCGGCCCTGCGCGAGGCCGGCAGCCGCCTGAAGCACCGGCGCAATGGCTATGTACTGCGGGTCGAGCACGGTGCGCTGATGCTGTACACCTGGCGCATCCTGCAGCACTTCACGCCCAAGACCCTGGGTGACCTGATGGCGCGTTACCAGGTGCCAGGGCGGCCGATCATCGAACTGGACAATGGCTGGTACGACGTGGAGGTGCTGGCGGGGGCACTGGTGCGCGACGGGTTGTACGAGCCGGCATTCGAGTTCGTGCTGAAGAAGCGCTGGAGCCGGGGTGAGGCGACAGCTGTGGATACCGGGTATGCATTCGGGCTTCGTGGCTACTTCGACTGATTGATCGCCTGTGCCGGCCTCTTCGCGGGCAAGCCCGCTCCTACACAGCATTCGAGGCCTGTGTCGGCCTCTTCGCGGGTGAACCCGCTCCTACACAGCGTTCGAGGCCTGTGCCGGCCTCTTCGCGGGTGAACCCGCTCCTACACAGCGTTCGAGGCCTGTGCTGATCATTTCGCGGGTGAACCCGCTCCTGCAGCGAAGGGGCCAGCACAGGCAAACTCGACCTTCAGGTGTGAGTGATATCCCGATCCTTGGTCTCCGGCAGGAAGAAGATCCCCAACACCGCCGTCATCACGGCAATCACGATCGGGTACCACAAGCCGTAATAGATATCCCCGGTCGCTGCCACCATGGCAAACGCCACGGTCGGCAGGAAGCCGCCGAACCAGCCATTCCCGATGTGGTAAGGCAGCGACATCGAGGTGTAGCGGATGCGCGCCGGGAACAGCTCCACCAGCCAAGCGGCAATCGGCCCGTAGACCATGGTCACGTAGATCACCAGAATGGTCAGCAGCAACAGCACCATCGGGTAGTGAATCTTCGCCGGGTCGGCCTTTTCCGGGTAGCCCGCCTCTTTCAATGCACCACTCAGGGTTGCGGTAAACGCTTCGCTTTGCACCTTGAAGTCGGCCGCCGCCAGGCTGCTGCCATCAAAGCTCGGCAATACCCGTTCGCCAATGCGGATCTGTGCCACGCTGCCGGGCTCCGCCGCTTCATTGGTATACGGGATGGCGCGCTTGGCCAGCAGGCTCTTGGCAATGTCGCAGGAGCTGGTGAATTTGGCCTTGCCCACCGGGTCGAACTGGAATGCACATTGGCCCGGGTCGGCCACTACCACCACCGGGTTCTGCTCCTGGGCAACGAATACATCCGGGTTGCCGTACTCGGTCAGCGCCTTGAAGATCGGGAAGTAGGTCAGTGCAGCGATGATGCAGCCGGCCATGATGATCTTCTTGCGGCCAATCCGGTCGGACAGGCTGCCAAAGAAAATGAAGAATGGTGTGCCGATCAACAGTGAACCGGCAATCAGCAGGTTGGCGGTCTGCGGCTCGATCTTGAGCGTCTGCAACAGGAAGAACAACGCGTAGAACTGCCCGGTGTACCACACCACGGCCTGGCCGGCGGTGCCGCCGAGCAGCGACATGATCACCACCTTGAGGTTGTCCCAGCGGGCGAACGATTCGGTCAGGGGCGCCTTGGATGCCTTGCCCTCGGCCTTCATCTTCATGAACACTGGCGACTCGTTCAGCTGCAGGCGGATGTACACCGAAATCGCCAGCAGCAGAATCGACAGCAGGAACGGTATCCGCCAGCCCCAGGCCTCGAACGCTTCCGTCCCCATGGCCGTGCGACAGGCCATGATCACCAGCAGCGACAGGAACAGCCCCAGGGTGGCAGTCGTCTGGATCCAGGCAGTGAAAAAGCCGCGTCGGCCCTTGGGCGCATGCTCGGCCACGTAGGTGGCCGCGCCGCCGTACTCACCGCCCAGCGCCAGCCCCTGCAGCAAGCGCAGGGAGATCAGGATGATCGGCGCGGCCACGCCGATCGTGGCGTAGCCCGGTAGCAGGCCCACCACTGCGGTGGACAGGCCCATGATGACAATGGTGATGAGAAAGGTGTACTTGCGCCCGATCATGTCGCCCAGGCGACCGAACACGATGGCGCCGAACGGTCGGACGGCAAAGCCGGCGGCAAAGGCCAGCAAGGCGAAGATGAACGAAGTGGTTTCATTGACCCCGGCAAAGAAGTGCTTGGCGATGATTGCCGCCAGGGAGCCGTACAGGTAGAAGTCGTACCATTCGAACACCGTGCCCAGGGACGAGGCGAAGATGACCTTGCGCTCCTCCCTGGTGATGCCGCGTTGGGGCGCGCTGCTGCCCGTGGATGCGCTGTCGAGAACCGCCATGGGTTGCCTCCGTCATGTTGTCATGCAGGCCGGAGCACCTCACAACTACTTCACCGTCGCACCCAGGCCCTTGAGCTTGCTTTGTTTGCGCGAAGCACGACGAGGCGGGCCGCCTCGGATCGCAGCAAGGTTCATGAAGCATAATCGGGATTGGCTGGATATCCACCCGCCGGGCCCTGCACGAGAGGGCGGCCTGGACGACACGCCGCACCGGGGTGCTGGGCGATAGCGGGTTGGCTGACGATTTTGGTGGGTGTGGTTTCACCCGCCAGGCACTACCGGCCCCTTCAACTCGACCTGATTACCATCCGGGTCGTAGCAGTACAGCGAAAGCCCCTCGCCTTCGGCACCATACCGCTTCTCGGCAGGCTCCACCTTTACCCCGGCGGCTTCCAGATAGGCCGTCAACGCGGCCTCGTCGAACGGCTCGATGCGCAGGCAGAAATGGTGCAGGTTGCGCCCTTCCACGCCCGGGGCAGCTCCGCCTGGCTGCCCCAGCGGGCCATCCAGGGTCACCAGGTCGATCATCGCCGTGCCCGTGGCCAGGTGCACCATGCCCAAGTCTTCGCGCACGCGGCTGACGGTGCAGCCGAGCAGCTCAGTGTAAAAGGCAACACTGCGCGGCAGGTCGCTGACCCGCAACACAAGGTGGTCGATGTGCTTGATGGTGAAAGGCCGCATGCCGGGCTCCCTGTGGCGTGTTTGCGAATACGTTCGCCACCATAGCGCAGGTTCACGCGGCGTGACCAGAATCAGCTACTCGTTCACCAAGCGTTGCAGAACGCCCCCTTCATGGCGCGTCAGGATACGCAGCAACTGGTCGACCAGCGCCCGGTCCGGCGCATCAAGGTGGAAGTGGTGCCCGCCTGGGTGCCAGGAGACTTTCGCCTGGCTGGGCAAGGCGGCCTGACGCCGGGTAAAGGCCTCGCCGGTGAAGGCCCCCTGGCGGCCGAACAGCAGGTACAACGGGCAGCGGATCTGACTGAGCAGGTCGCAGGCTTCGCGCTCGGTCAGGGGCATGGGTTCGGGCAATACCAGCCGCGGGTCGTGGCGCCAGCAATAGCCATCGTCCAGCTGCAGCAGGTCGCGCAGCGCCAGCAGCCGAGCGGCACCTTCCGACAGTTCGGTGTCCAGCCGCTCGCGGCGTTGTGCCAGGGCGGTGTCCAGGTCGTCGAAGCGACCAACATCCGGCTCGGCAAAACCCGGCAACTGGCTACGCTGTACCATGCGCTTGAGCCGGTAAGCCCGCGCCAGGTGCTGCACGCGGTCATCCTCGGCCACCGTGAACGGTGCCCCCATGCCGTCGAGGAAGGTCATGCTGGCAATGCCACTGGTCATGGCCGCCAGCAGCGACGCTATACCGGTGCCCATCCCATGGGCCAGCACATGAAATTGCGCCAGGCCCAGGCTGTCGGTCACCGCCAACATGTCTTCGGCATGCTCCCACAGGTAATAGCCGCTGTCGTGGCGACGATGCCCAGAACGGCCATGGCCGATCAGGTCGGGGGCCACCACGAAGCAGCCGTCCAGCATCGGTGCCAGGCGCTCGAACGAGGCAGCGTTATCCAGCCAGCCATGCAAGGCCAATATGGGAATACCGTCTTCTGCCCCCCAGGTGCGAACCGCTATTTCAACGCCATCGAGGTCTAGCAGGTGGTCTTTCGGACTGCACAGCGAACGCATTGCGATTCTCCTTGGCTGAAGCCTGCACCATGGCCTGCCTCACCCTCTCGCAGATGCTCCCTCGCTGCCAGCCCCCCACCGACCCGCGCATACGCAGGACCGACTGCTGCCAACAACTATCTACCGCACCCCGGCGCCTTGATCAGCGTGGACTGTCTCCCCCCACAAAAGAGATGGTGACCATGACAACCCCGACACCGTTGCATCAGAACCAGATAACCCGATCGTTACCGAAATGGAGCAAGGCGCTCCAACCCACGCATACGCGCAAAGTGGTGCAGAGCCTGTACAAGGAGTACCTCGATGAAGATGGCACCCCTTACTCGTGGTATGCCACTGCCGATGGGCCAATGCGTGAGCAGTTGCACAACGCGTTGCAAACCCGTAACAAACGGCTGGCGCAGGTCAAGCAGGCGCTAGGCGAGTTCAAGGACATCATCGCGTTCTGCGGCCCTCTGTTGACTGAGCGGTTGAAGCTGAATGTACCCGTAGACAGGGCGCAGTATGTGTTCCAGCCCTTTGAGTCAGAGGCCAACATCTGGGTTGGCGTTCCCGATGTGGAAACGCCTTTGGTCCCGGACGTGGAAGCGGACGTGCTGGCCACCCGCCCCGTCGGCCAGCCGCAAACACGCAGTTTGCTGGAGGCTGCCCTGCACAACTTCGAGGGGCTGGACGAAGTCGGTCCCTACAGCAGGCTCACCGACGCCGCTGGCAGCGACACGCCCCTGGCAGGCCTGACGATGGCGGACTTCGTCAGACATTGTCGGGCATTGGACCTTGGCAAACGCTATCAAGACCATTTGCTTGCGACCCATGAAGGCGCCAATCGCGCTGAAATCCAGCGCCTGTCGATTGCAGCGAACCGTGAGGCCTTGAGGGTCCAGGCATTGATCGCCAAGCTCAAAGGCCTGCTGAGCGAGGCCGGGCTCGATGCGCTTGGGCAACTGTGCGACGGCAAGCCTCACCCCACCTATGAAAACGAGGCGTTGCATTGCTGGCACTTCAACCTGTTCGATACCCCCGTCCACGAAATACTGTTCATCGGGCCAGACAACCCTTACCGCAAGAACCCCTGCATTGTGTATATCCCTGGCGACAGCGAGCACCCGGTAAGGGAGTTCGCTTCTCGTCAGGAAGCGGGCAAGCACCTGCGCAGCCGGCTATTGCAAAGCGAGTTTCGCCGCGCTTTGGTGCATTTAGCCTACAAGGACAGGCAAAAAGAACTCGCCGTAAAGCTGGAAATCGCGCTGTTCGAAGAGGATGAAGCGGGCATACGCAAACCCCGCATCATGCCAGTGATCCCTTTTACGCTCTCGCCCATCAGGACCGACCCTTGGACGTCCTTGTACAACGCACACCTTGCGCGCATGAAGGCCGACGCAAAAACCATTGCTGTGCCTACCGCCGAAGTCGACGCCAACGCCCGCAATGAGCGTCTGAAATACTGGTTCGACCTGGGGATGAACGTGCTGAATGTCGCCGCGTTCTTCGTGCCGGGTTTGAACACGGTCATGCTAGGCGTTTTTGCTTACGACCTGATGAGCTCTGTTTTCACCGGGTTCGAGGCCTGGGAAGAAGGTGATACCCGGCAGGCACTGGCGCAGTTGGAATCGCTGGCCATCAACGCGGGCGTGATTGCCGGCTTTGCAGTGGGCACCAGGATCGTCCAGGCGTCTGGCTTTGTCGATGCACTGAAAAGTGTATGGCATGAAGACAAGGAGGTGCTCTGGCACCCCGACATGAAACCCTATGCGAGCACGGCGGTTATTCCTGAGGGGGCTCAACCCGATTTGCTCGGCCATGTACACGTCGATGGGAAGACCTACCTGAAGCTGGATGGGACCCTGTACGAGGTGTTTCAGGGCACTGATCAGCAATGGCGCGTGCGCCACCCCGATGACGCGCAGGCCTATGCCCCACGCTTGCTGCATCAGGGTAACGCCCGCTGGCAACTGGCCCATGAACAGCCTCTGGAATGGGACCGCGAACAGCTCGCGCGCCGCCTCGGCAGCCATAGTGCAGGCCTGGACGACAGCGAACTGGACCATGCCATGCGCAGTACCGGTACCGATCCAGACGTGCTGCGCCGCACCCAGGCAACGGGCCTGCGTCCACCCGCTTTGTTGATCGACACGCTGCAGCGGTTGCAACTGGACAATCAGACACAGCAAATCATCAACTGCGTACGCCATGGGTTGCCGCTGGCTGCGTACAAGAACTTTGCCTTGCCTGAGTTGCTGCGCCTGCCGGGGTGGCCCGAGGGGAACGTGCTCAAGGTTTACCAAGGGCCAGAACCCTGGGGCGAATCTGTGCGCTACGGCCCCCCTCACACGCTGGGCCAGACAGAAATCGAAATTACCCGTACCGACCTGGACAATGGCCAATTGAGCCAGACCGTGCTGGATCAGATGGATGAAGAAGCCATTGGGCATTTGCTCGGTGACACACCAACCGAGCACCGATCGTCCGCACTGAACAACAAGCTCGCGCAACACCTGGAACAGCACCGCGAAGCGCTGTTCGAGAGCCTGCAACAAAGGCACCGTCCCACACGCCCAGCAACCGCACAAACCCTCGCCCGGCAGTTTCCTGGGCTGCCGGACAGCGCGCTTGAAGCATTGCTTGGCAACATCAGCAACGCCGAACGGGAACGCCTGACCAACGGCCGGGTGCCGCTTCGCATTGCCGAGGAAGCGCGCCTTCTGCAAGCTCGAGCGCGGCTTGACCGCGCCCTCCTCGGCCTGTTCAGGCCTAGCCTGGCCAACGACGACAGTCTACGCATCAAACAGGCGCTGCAAGCCGCGCACCCGCAGGCTGACCCGGCCCGGTTGCTGCAACTTGCCCTTGACGATCGCCAGCACTGCGCCTCACTGATCGGCCAGCAACCCATCAACCCCAGGTTCCGCTCCCCTTTGCGGTTGGCCAACGGCCAGCTGGGCTATCCTCTGAGCGGCCGTGGCCTGCAAGGACGAGCCTTGCCGGCTGCACGTCGACTCCGGGCGCTCTACCCCGAACTCAACAGCGAGCAAATCAGTGGGCTACAAGCCGAACTGGCTCGAGGAGGTGACCTGGGTAGCGCCATCAACCGGCTGGAGGTCGAGCAGCGTACCCTCAACCGGGATCTCAACCGCTGGGTAAGCACCGCCCGCACCCTTGAAGAGCGCTTTGATCGCCAGCAATGCACCGAGCGATTGATGAGTGCTTCCCGCCGTGAAGGCGGCGCGCACGCCAAAACACTGGTACTGGACCGCATGCAGCTCGAAGCGCTACCCGCTTTCACTGCACGCATGCCGCATATCCGCAATCTCAGGCTCGAGGGGCTGCAGATGCGGCGCCTGGAGGGCAGCTTCCTGACGAACTTCCCTAACCTGGAAACCCTGGAAATCGTCGGCAACCCGGACATCGATGCCGAAACATTGTTCGAGGCGCTCAGGTCGGCACCACGGCTACGCGAGCTGGGCCTGACAGACAATGGCTTGACCACCCTTTCACCCACCGCCCAACAGGTCATCGGGGCAATGCCCGGCCTGCGGCTACTCTGGCTCAGCCGCAACCGGCTGCAACTTGACACCAACAGTTTAGGCTTCCTGACGCGCTTGCCCCTGGATGTCCTCGGCCTGGGCCACAATCAGATCACACTTGACGAAAGCCTTGCCGCCCAGTTCCAGGACATGATCCACCCCACTGTACTGCACCTGTCAGGCAACCCACTGCAACTGGCGCCCGACCTGCGCTTCATGGCCCGTCTTGTCCACCTGGAGCTTGAGCGTTGCGAACTGCAGCAGTGGCCCGACAGCCTGACCGTCCTGATGAGCCAGCCCCAGTACCAACTGCGCTACCTGAACCTGTCGTCCAACCGCATTCGTACCCTGCCGGACTTGCCTGGTGTGCTGCGTACCCCGTTTGCCCGCGATGTCGCCGCGCACTTGCCGGAGCGCCGCTGGCTTTTCAACTACAACACCCTGGAAGCCCAGACACGAGCACGCCTGGGCAGTAGCGGCGTCAACGTATTCGAGCACGCAGAAGACGTGCCACTGTGGCAAGGCATTTTCCGTGGCGAGGCGAGCAGTGCCGAGGAGCAACTGTGGAGCGACCTGTTCGACCAAGGTGAAAACGCAGCGCTGCTGGGCGTACTCGAACGTCTTGCCCAATCGGCAGAAGCGCAGCGTGATGGCGAGGCCCTGAGGGCACGCGTCTGGAAGCTGTTGGATGACGCGGCCCGCGACACCGCGCTGCGTGAACGCCTCGCCACCGTGGCCGGCGACTTCCCGCCAACCTGTGGCGACGCAGGTGCCGACGCGTTCAGTGCCTTGGAGATAGAAGTGCTGGCCCACGAAGCGGCAGCCGTCGCCGGTAGTCGACCCGCTGATCTACTGAGCCTGTATGGCAAGTTGTATCGACGCAGTCAGGTCAATCAACTGGCCGATCGCATCAGCTGGAGAAGGTCCTTGCGCAAACAGGCGCTGCTCGACGGGGCCTTCGATGAAAACCTCCCCCCCTACGATGAGCTGGACGACCCCTCAGCCTTTCCAGACAGCGAACTTCAAACGGGGCTGGTGGACGATGTCGAGGTACGTTTGGCCTTGCGCCAGTCGTTGGCCAGCGCGCTGGACTACCCTGAGCCGAGCCGAGGCATGCTGTACCGCAATACGGCCAGAATCAACGACACAATCATCGAAATGGTGAAAGCTGCGGTCCGTTCCCTGGACAAGGATGCCATCGCTCGAGAGCAATGGTTGACCCAGCAGCCTGGCTGGGTCGAGTACTTGAAACGAGAGCATGCGGCACAGTTCAGCCTGATCACCGACTTCTGGCGGCCAGGCCTTGACTACCTCTATTACTGCCTGGATGAAACCGCCGACCCAGTGACATCACTGGACAGCTCTGTGCGACGAGCCTTGGCCAGGGTCATGCCCGAAAGCCCGGTGGATGCTGAGGGCAGGCTGCGGCGCGTCGTGCTCAACGAGCAGCAGTATCGCCAGGGCGTGGACGCGCTGACTGCCGAGCAGCAGCAGGTTGAAACCGGTCTGCTGATCAGCCTCACCCGCCAGACGCAAACAATCGGCCGCTGAACCCCACTCACTGCCCGCGCAGGTCTTCGAAGAAGGCCTGCTTGCCGTCCACCTGGCTGGACGCCCGTGGGGCCGCTGCGGCGTCACCGCTGGCGGTCTCCACGTGCCAATAGCAGTGCTGCACTGCGCGGGTCACCGCCACGTAGGCCAAGCGCTGCACTTCTTCCTTCTGTGCCGAGTCGAACGGTTGGGCATCACCTGCCTTGCCCAACCCGGCCTGACGGTATACCTGGTTCTTGTAGGGTGAGCTGGTCAGGTACTGGCAGTCACCCAGCATGAACACCGCATCGGCCTGCAAACCCTTGGCACTGTGGTAGGTCAGCTGGCGCAGCCGGCGCTGCTCGGCCGGAAGCGCCGCGTCGGCGTGCAACACGCTTTGCAGGTGCTCGTTCATCAAGGCCCGGTCACTGCCCTTGCGGTACAGCATCATGACCGTCTCACCCCGCTGATAGTGCTCGACAAGCGTTTCGCCCAGTGCAGCCTCGTCACGGTCGAACACCTTGACCGGCGAGCCGGGCAACTCAGCCGCCGGGCCACTGGCGCGGGCTTTCTTGCCGGCAATCGCCGGGGTGCCCTTGACCAGGTGCTCGGCCGCATCGATCACCTGTTGCTGGCATCGGTAGTTGTCGACCAGCATCACCCGCGTGTTGGCCGGCGACGGGAACGCCTTGGTGAACTCCATGAAATACTTGGGCGAGCTGCCACGCCAGCCGTAGATCGATTGCCAGTCGTCCCCCACGCACAGCAACGACGAATGCTGGGCATGGCGCCCGGTGTGCATGGCCGGGCCGCGGCGCCGTATTTCGGCGAGGCTGGCACGCAACCAACTAACGATCTGCGGCGACACGTCCTGGAACTCGTCGATCATCAGGTGCGCCAGCGGCCGCAGCAACGGATCGGGCAGCAAGTGCAGGTTTTCTGGGTTGTTCTCGCCAAACAAGGCGAACATGCGGTTGTAGCTCATCACCGGCGGCGACTGGTCCAGCAGGTGCGCTTCCAGGGCTTTCCAGTACAGCGCCAGGGCCTCGAAGAACAGTGCATCGCTATCGCCGGACGGAAAGCTCATCGCCGCCACCGCTTTGTTCACCTCCAACCCAAGGTTTTCGATGAAATTGGCCGCACTGACGAACGCATCCAGCAGCGGCGCCGGGGCCAGTTCGCCCTTGACCTTGTACTCGAAGCCAGGCCCGGCCACGGCATCGCCCGCCAACGATGCCGCCAGGCGCCTGGCCATGGCGTAGTTGTCGAGCCAGATCAGCGGCCTGTCGCAGAACGCCTGCAACAGTGTGCGCTTGACCGCCCACTCGGCACGCACGGTCAGCTTGGCGCCGGGGCGCTGGTACTGCGCGCTTTGTGCGGGGTCGAAGCCCAGCACCACCAAAGGCCCCTGGCCTTCCAGGCGGCCATGCACATGGAAGCGGCTGCCACGGATGTCGACCGTTTCGCGGCAGGGCTCGATGCCCTTGATCGGCCAGACGCCAGCGGCGAACCACAGGTCCTCGATCACGTCGCACAGTTCTTCGTCGCGCTGGGCGGCCAATTGGGTCACCTGTGCGCGCTTCTGCACATCGGGGTTGTTCGGGTCCAGCGGCTTCAGTTGCAAGGCTTCGCTGCGCAACTGGCCGACCAGCTCGGCAAAACGCGGGCTCTCGCCCAGCAAGCTGCTGTAGCACTGGTTCAGCTGCTGGCGCTGGGCATCGTTCAGGCGCAGGTCGAACGGGTTGCTGTCGGCCTCGGCCTCACGCCCGGCAGGCATCTCGTGGCCCAGTGTTTCAAATGCACGCACCTGGCCGAAGCCCGGCAGGCTGCGCACCAGCGGCAGGATGCGCGAATGGAACGTGCGCACCAGCTCGCGGGCCTGCGCAGGCTGCAGGTTGATCTGCCACAGGGCGAACACCTGCAGCAGGCGCTTGATGAAGTCCTTGCGCGACTCGCGGGTGAAGGTGACCACGGTCATCGCATCCAGCTCGTAACCCAGGTAATGACGCAGCAGCAGGATACGCAGCACCAGCGACGTGGACTTGCCTGCCCCGGCGCCTGCCACCACGCAGGTAGACGGGGTGTCACTGAAGATCAGCTTCCATTGCGCGGCGCTGGGCTGGGCTTCGGCGGGCAGGCGCTGGGCGACATCGGCCTTGAAGCGCTTTTTCAACTCGGCCGTCAACGGCAGGCGCCAGTCGTCGAACAAGTTGTCATCCTGGCCTGGCACGGCGGCGCTGTCGGGGCGCGTATCGCGGATCACCAGCACCTGGCGCCCCGCTTCATAGCCCTCCACGCGACCACGCTCGAACCCCTCACGCACACCATCGGCATGGCCAGTGCGCTGGCCTGTGGCGTGGCCGAGGAACCACGAGTCGCGGTGCTGGGCTTGCAGGCGGGTCAGGCCACGCCCCAGCAAGCGGGCGGCCAGGCGGCGAAACCAGGGCAACTGGGCAGGAGGGGTAAGGTCGGCGGGGGCCAAGGGTTGCTCGTGGGCCACGGTCACTCCGTTGAAAATCAAAACAGCAGGCATGTTCGCCGCATCGACGAAAAATCGCCAGCGAATGCTTGCAGATCAGTGGATTAGGCGATGAAGCGAATAAAACGTCACATAAAAAGCATCTATAAAACAGATTGTTTTAAGCCGATATTTACGCTTATTTTCGATGTTTCTTTAGCGCATCATGGCGTCATTCCACTGATTCAAGGAGCACGACCATGCTGCAACTGCGACCCTTCGAAAGCCTCGGCCACGCCAACCATGGCTGGCTCGATGCCCACCACCATTTCTCGTTTGCCGAGTACTACGACCCGGCACGCATGCACTGGGGTAACCTGCGGGTTTGGAACGACGACCTGATCGCGGCCGGCAGCGGCTTCCCACCGCACCCGCACCGCGACATGGAAATCATCACGTATGTGCGTGAAGGCGCGATCAGCCACCAGGACAGCCTGGGCAACAAGGGCCGTACCGAAGCCGGTGATGTTCAGGTCATGAGCGCCGGTACCGGCATTGTGCACAGCGAGTACAACCTGGAAGACATCGATACACGAATTTTCCAGATCTGGATCGTGCCGGAGCGCACCGGTGAAGCACCGCAGTGGGGTAGCCGGCCGTTCCCCAAAGGCGAGCGCGGTGAAGGCTTCGTGACCTTGGCCAGCGGCCGCGCGGGTGACGAGGACAGCCTGCAGATCCGTACCGATGCCCGTCTGGTGGCTGCCACCCTGCGGGCGGGTGAAACCGCCGAGTACCGCTTCGATGCCGCACGCCGGGGTTACCTGGTGCCGGCCAAGGGGCTGGTGGAAATCAACGGGTTGCGGGCCAAGGCGCGCGATGGCGTGGCGATCGAGCAGGAAGCGGTGTTGCGGGTGACCGCCATTGAGGACAGCGAGATCGTGCTTGTGGATGTGGCCTGAAAACCAGGCCTGTGACAATCCATGTCGCAGCGCAAGGCGGCTCCCATGGAACAACCGCTAACCCGTATGGTTAGCAGGGTTTTATGGGGGCACGCTTGCGGTCCTGGACCTGCCCGGCTATCGCAAGGCAGCCTTCAAATGTTGGCGCCATCAGCCAGCCTGCACTAGCGTTGTGCTACCAGCCAGCCCAACGTTCCTGCGGAGCACTCGATCATCATGCCGGACCTGCGCCCGAACCCGACGCTGTGCTTGGAGTACCGTGCCGAACAGCACATTCACCACGCATTCATCCAGCAGGCCAGCCGCTACCCGGCGGCCATTGCCATCATTGGCCAGCACGCAACCTGCAGCTACTCCCAACTGGAGCAGATCAGCGCGGGTATTGCCGCGTTTCTGGTTAAAAACGCCGCCAGCGGCACCGATCGTGTGGTCATCGTCAGCCGCCGCAGCGCCGCCCTGGTATACGCCATGCTCGGCTGCCTGCGTGCCGGCCTGGCCTTCACCGTGGCTGACGCCGCTTACCCAGCCGCGCGTATCGAGCAAATCGTCAACACCTTGAAGCCTGCAGTGATACTGCGCTGTGCCGAGGCAAGCGTCGACGTCGGCCAGCCCATAGTCGTCACGGTGCCTGAAGCCCCCGCTGAAGCGCTGCAGGCCTTCCCTCGCCAACCTGTCGCGCTGCCCGCTGTCAGCCCTGAGCAGCCGGCCTACATCACCTTCACCTCGGGCAGCACCGGTGAACCCAAGGGCATCGTTACCCACCACGCACCGCTGGTGCACTTCATCGACTGGCATGTGCGCCAGCACGGTTTCACTCAGGCCGACACCTTCTCGCTGCTTTCTGGCCTGGGCCACGACCCGGTATACCGCGACGTGTTCACGCCACTGTCGCTTGGCGCGACCATTGCCTGCCCGGCGCAGTCGACCCTGACCGACCCCTCACGGCTGGCGAGCTGGCTTCACCAGTACGGTGTGAGCGTGATCCACCTTACCCCGCCGTTGGGCAAGCTGATCGAAACTGGCGCACACCTGAACGGCCAGGTTCTCGACCACCTGCGCTACCTGTTCTGGGGGGGCGATGCACTCAGCCCGACGCAGTATCAGCAGGTCCGCGCCATCGCACCGAATGCCGTCAATGTGAACTTCTACGGCACCACCGAAACCCCACAGGCCATGGCTTTCCATACCCTCGACCCGGAAGTGGACAATGCCCGGGTGCCCTTGGGCAAAGGCATTGCCGATGCACAATTGCTGGTGATAAACCCGGCCAACCAGCTGGTCAGCGAGGGCGAGACAGGCGAAATCCTGATCCGCAGCCCCTACCTGTCGCGGGGATACTGGGGCGACGCGGGGCTGACCGAAGCCAAATTCATCGCCAACCCGTTCACCGCTGACGCGGCCGACCGCTGTTACCGCACGGGTGACCTGGGCACCTACCTGGCCGATGGCAGCGCCAGTTTTCTGGGGCGCGCTGACAGCCAGGTGAAAATCCGGGGGCATCGCATCGAGCTGGCAGAAATCGAGAACGCCATCTGCCGTCACCCGCACATAGGGCAATGCGTGGTCCTGGCCAACCACGAGGGTGCATCGACCCGGCTGGTGGCCTATTGCGTCGCGCAGCAAGCCATCCGTGTTGACGAACTGCGCCAGGCCCTCAGCGGCCAGCTGCCTGACTATATGGTTCCGGCGCTGTTCGTGTTCCTTGATGCCCTGCCGCTCACCCCCAACGGCAAAGTCGACAAACGCGCGCTGCCTGCTGCATTTGACGACAGTATCAGCCCACCGTTGTCACCCTTGGCCGAAAAGCTGAGTACAGCCTGGGCACGCATCCTCCAGGTACCGCGCCTGGACGCCAGGTTGAGCTTTGTCGAGCTGGGCGGCGACTCGCTGTCGTTCGTGCAGGCTTCGCGCGTGCTCGAAGCACTCATCGGCCACCTGCCTGAACGTTGGGAAACCCTGCCGGTGTGCCAGCTGGCCGAGCTGAGTACGCCGCCCAAAGGCGTATGGCGGGTAATGGAAATGCCGGTGTTCATCCGCATGCTCGCCATCATCCTGATTGTGGTCGGCCACCTGGGTGATTTCGACCACTGGCCGATACTCGGCGAAACCTCGGTGCTGTTCCTGGTCTCCGGCATCGCCCTGGCGCGCTTTCAGCTCAAGGCCATCGAAGCGCGTGGCGATGCACGCACGCTGCTAAGGTCACTGGCAGCCATCGTGGTGCCAACACTGTTGTACACCGCATTGATCCAGCTGGTATTCGACCGGCTGCATTGGCAATCGCTGCTGCTGGTTTCCAACTGGTTCCCCGACAGCGAGGTCAGCCTGTTCAACTATTGGTACATCGAAGTGTTGGTGCAGATGATCGTGATCATTGGCCTGGTGCTGTCGATCAAGCGCGTGCGCCAGGTGCTGGTTGCCGACCCGTTTCGCTGGCTGATCATCGCTGCCTGTGCACTGGTAGCGCTGGATGTGCTCCTCAACCAGTTCGTGTTCGACGCCAGTGCCCTGCTCAACCGGGTACCCCAGCACTTCCTGGCGGTGATGGTGCTGGGCATGGCCGTGCACCATGCCGACACGCCCTCACGCAAATGGGTGGCCAGTGCGGTGGCCGTGCTGGTGGTTGGCGAGCTGGACCTGATGGCGGTTGCCGGTGTTGGCTGGCAAGCGCTCACACACTATGTCGACATCGCCCTGCCAGCGATACTGGCGCTTGTCTGGTTCCGCTCGGTGCCAGTACCCGCCCTGGTTGCACGGGCAGGTGCGGTGATCGCTTCGTCAACCTTGTATATCTACCTGACGCATTTCCAGTTCGAGTCGGTGGCGGAGCATGTTTTCAGGCACCCGCTGTTCGAGGTGGCCCTGGCACTCGCTGGAGGGGTACTGGTGAGCTATTGCTGGAACACCCTGTTGCGCCTGCTGTTTACCCGCAGGCGCAAACAGCACCAGGCGCGTGGAGCCGATCCAGCTGAACGCGTCACCTCTGCCTGAACGAAGATGACCCCGCCGGCGCATGCACTACGCGCGTCCGGCCAGTTCAGCCAGCACCTCGGCCGAGGTAGTGACCTGGCGGAAGTGGTGCTTCCACAGGTCGGTACCCAGCTTGCCCGAACGGTCCAGCGACGACCCTATTGTCATGTCTGTCACCAGCGTGGGCATCAGCCCTGCATCGAACAGGGCAAAGCCGGCGGCCAGCACGCAGGTTTCGGTCTGCAACCCACACACCAGCACCCGCTCTACACCCAATTGCCGGATGTAGTCGATAGCTTCGGCACTTTGCCCATAGCCATGCTTGACGAACACCTGGTCGGCCTCGACCAGGCTTTCGTCCTCGGCCGCCGGGTGCCAACCGAGCTGGCGCTCGAACGGCGTGACCTGTTCATCGTGCAACTCGACCGAGGCTATGGTGGGAATGTTCGCTGACAACCGCCGCAAACCATCGACCAGCCACTCGGGTGGGCTGAAGGTGGACTGAACATCGACGATGAGCAAAACCTGGCGCATGGGCGGATTCCGGCACGGGCAAAAGGCGCGAAGTATAACGCGAAGCAACTGCCGTGGTCGCTGGACAGGCCCGGGGAACCATTCGGCGACTCTTTGCGCGGAAAAAGGGGCTGCTGCGCAGCCCCCCTGTTGTACCCGTAACAGCTAACCCCAGCGCCCCTCAACCGACCAGGATGAAGTCTGCGGCGGTCACCGTGGTTGCATCTGCCACCCCCACCAAACGTATGGAGTCGGCAGCACCGATACTTACCAAGGTGTCCGCACCAACATCTGCGATGGTCACACTGGCGCCAAAGGTGGCTGCGGTAATGTTGAGGGCGGTGATATCCAGCCGGTCCTGGCCACCCGCCGCAATGGCATCAAAATTGATGATCAAGTCGTTGCCAAAGCCTGCAGCGAACTGGAACACATCGTTGCCATCGGTGGCTATCAGGGTGTCGTTACCGGCCCCACCCACCACCGTATCGTTACCTGCCGCACCGTTGAGGAAGTCGTTGCCGGCCCCCCCGATCAGGGTGTCGGTACCCACGTCGCCGAACAATGTGTCGTTACCATCGCCGCCCTGCAGGGTGTCATTGCCGTTGCCGCCATCCAGGCTGTCATCGCCAGCGCCCCCGTTCAGGTTGTCGTTACCGGCCTCCCCCAGCAACGTGTCGTTGCCGCCACCGGCATCGAGGCTGTCGTCCCCCCCTCCACCGCGCAGTTGGTCGTCACCCAGGCCGCCGAACAGCTGGTCGTTCCCGGCGTCGCCGTTGAGGGTGTCGTTGCCGGCATTGCCGTTGAGCACATCGTTACCGCCGTCGCCGCTGAGCGTGTCATTACCTGCCCCACCGTCGATGATGTTGGCCAGCCCGTTACCCGTGCCGGTGAAGTTGCCCACCCCGGTATAGGCCAGGTTCTCGACGTTGGCCGCCGTGGTGTGGCTGGCCAGCGTGGTACGCACAAGGTCCGTACCGGCCCCGGTCGCCTCGACCACTACATCCCCGGCATCATCCACCACATAGGTGTCGTTGCCCACGCCACCCACCAAGCGGTCGGCACCCGCACCGCCGTTGAGCAGGTCGTTGCCGGCCCCCCCCGTGAGGGTGTTGGCCAGCGCGTTACCGGTACCGGTAAAGGCGCTGCTGCCGGTATAGGTCAGGTTCTCGACGTTGGCACCAAGGGTGTAGCTGGCCAGGCTGGTCTGCACCTGGTCCGTGCCACCATTGAGTGCCTCGGTGACCGTATCCCCGGCGTTGTCGACCAGGAAGGTATCGTTGCCGGCACCGCCATTCATGGCATCTGCGCCAAGCCCGCCGTTGAGGGTATCGTTGCCATCCTCGCCATTGAGGAAGTCAGGGTCGTCACCGCCATTGAGGATGTCGTTGCCAATGCCACCGAACAGCTGGTCGCTGCCGCCCAGGCCGTTGAGCGTGTCGTTGCCGCCCAAGCCCGAGATCACGTCATTGCCTGCGCCACCGGTCAGGGTGTTGGCTCCATTGGTACCAACCAGTACAACACCCGGTGGCACGGTGACTGCAGCGGTCGCCGCCGAGGTCAGCGACTCCAGGGTGCCGAAGCCGTCGGTGTAGCGCACGATCACCCGCAGCTGCTGGTTACCCTGGGCGAAGCCAGGGGTGAAGGTGGCCGCCGTAGCCCCGGCGATATCGGCGAAGGTGCCGCCGGTACCTTGCTGCCACTGGAAGCTGAAGGCCCCCAGGCCGTCGATGTCGGCAATTGCGCCGGTGAGCGCGGTCAGCGTCTGGCCCTGGTCGGGCGTGGTGTCGCTGATCAGCAACGCACCGGTCGGCGCATCGTTGACGTTGGCCACCGGGTCGAGAATGTCGGAGGCGACGCTTTCCTGCACGCCAAAGTCATCCACGTAGCTGACCACCACCCGCATGTTCTGCCCCACTTGCGCCTGCGTCAGGACGAACGTGCTGCTGATGGCGCCGGCGATGTTGACCCAACCGACACCCCGGTTGGACTGCCACTGGAAGGTGAACTGAGGGTTGCTCAGGCCGTCGGCATCGACGATGGTGGCCGGGTTGGCGGTGAGCGTCTGATTCTGCACCAGCAGCCCGGTCACGGTCGGCCCGGCGCTCGGCGCGCTGTTCGGCGTCGAATCGACGATTTCCAGCGTGCCCTTGGCATCCTGGTACACCGCACGCACGCGGATGTTCAGGCCGGCGACGTCGTCCGTGACGCGGTAGGTCGTACCGGTGACCCGTGTCGCTTCACCAGCGGCCACAACCGTGATGTCTTCATAAACCCCGGAACCCGGCAGCGCCTCGACTTGCCAGTAGTAGGCCACGGGGCCGTTCACCGCACCGGTTGCATTGGTTGCGCTGACATTGTCCGCGTCATGCACGGCGAGGTTGCTTACCCTCAGCAGCTGGCCACTGACTGGCGTATCGTCGCGCAGGCCGGTGGTAGCATCGAGAATCGCCAGGTGGCCGGTGGGGCCGGCGTTGACTGCCGTACCGACGCCAGAGGCCTGCGAACTGTCAGAGAACTGCAGGCGCTCAATGCCGGTCAGGTGGTCGACGCCATCGCGTCCGGCCACCAGGTCGGTGACGGTCACCGAGTTGCCATCGACCACCACGCTGTAGTCGGTGGACACCCCAGAGTACACCGCCGTGTCGTAGTGGTCGGTGCCGCTGAGGATCTCCCGCACGATCACCAGCTGGCCCGGCTTGTAGGTGCCATTGAGCATGAACGGCACCATCGGCTCCATGCTGTTGAAGCTGGCGATTTCCGGGCCGGTGCCATCAGGGTTGGCGCGTACGCTGATGCGCACGTTCAGCCACTTGTCGCCGTCGAGGATATCGTCGCCACCCCGGCCTTCGAGCAGGTCGCTACCGCTGCCGCCGAGGATGATGTTGCCACCGTCATAGAAGGTCGCCCCGGCCGCCAGCAGGCCGGCCAGGCCGTCGATCAGGCTGATGTTGGTCAACACGCTGCCGTTAGCACCTGCAGTAGGCAGCGAGGTGGCGTCTTCGCTGTCGCCGCGCAGGAAGTCGCCATGCGCCGAGCCCGACAGGCCTTCCATGATGTCGAAGCGCACCAGCGTCGAAGCGCCCGAACCCGGTACCAGCGGCACATCGAAGAAGCGGTCGCTCATGTCGATGGACACGCCTTGGGCCAAGTCCTTGAAGGTTGCCCAGTCATAGCCCGAGCCACCAATGTAACGGTCGCCGAACCCCAGGCTGCCGACCATGATGTCGTCGCCGCCTTCACCGTTGAACTTGTCGTTCTCGTTGCCGCCGACAAATACGTCGTTACCGATGATCGGGTCGTTGCCGAGCGGGTCGAAGTTGTCGCCAGGCGCGCCGTCCGAGGTGCCCTTCTCGATCCAGTCGTCACCTTCGTTGCCCATGTCCTGCTCGTTGGCCTTGCTGCCGAGGATGAAGTCATTGCCCTGACCGCCGATGGCTTCGGAGGCGTCCTCACCAGTGACGATAAAGTCATTGCCGAAACCGCCGATGATCAGGTTGATGCCATTACCGCCGTGCAACACATCGTTGCCGTCGCCGCCCTGGATGTTGTCGTCACCGCCCATGTCGCTGATGATGTCGTCGCCGGCCCCACCGCGCAGCTGGTCGTTGCCGTCACCCCCCTCGATGCGGTCGTTGCCGGCATCACCCCAGACCGTGTCGTCGCCTTCGCTGGAGACCAGAATATCGTCCCCGTTGGTGCCGCCCAGCACGATGTGCTCGGCACCGGCATAGCGGATGTAGTGGGTGTCCGGGCCAGCCGTCAGCGGGCTGTCGCGGAACACCACCTGCTCGCCGTTTTCGCCCAGCGGGTCGGCGCTGCCAAGGCCCTCGTTGTACTGCTTGGTCTGGTCCAGTTCCAGGTAGAAGCCAGGGTCGGAAAACACCAGGCCTGGCAGGTGGGTGGCCGAGCTGTTGGCCATGATCAGCTTGGCGAACGAGTTGCTTTCCAGCTCGGCGTTCATCGACAGGCCCGCGGTGCGCTCCAAATAGTAGAAGCGGTCGCCGTCCTGCAGTTTCTCCATCTGGTTCTCGAATACAAAGTTGAAGGTGCTGCCGAGCATGCCGCCAAATGGCGCTTTTGCTTCCGCCAGGCCGCCGATCCACAGGTCGATGGCATCGACACCGGTCACGGTGACTGCCTTGAGGTCATCGGCAGTACCCAGTACACCGTCCTTGCCGGGCAGGGTCACATTGGCCCAGGCGCCGCTGCTGTTGAGGAAGTCCATGCGGTCGGCGGGTGCGCCATCGCCGCCGAACACCAAGGCCATGGCCGCGGCGCGTTTTTCCAGCAGGGTGGTGGCAGCGGTGATGGTGCTGTGGGTGCCGTAGGCCGCGATGAAGTTGATCAGCGACTCTGGATGCTTCAGGTGTTGCACCAGGTCGACCCAGCTGCTGTACGGTTTGAGCTGGGTATCGCCGGTTTGCCCGTAGATTTCACGGCGCACAGCGTTCAGCGAAGGGATACCGACGTCGCGGCCACGGGCGATGTTGATCGCTGGCAGGTCCAGTGGCAGGCCGAGCAGGTTGTTGCGCAGCGCCTCGGTGACGAACTCGTCGATTTCGTTACCGGCCTGGCGGGTGACCCCGCGCACGATGGCGCTGGTGGCGTCCTCGGGGGTTACGCCACTGGCGGCATAAGCCAGTGGGTTGAGGAAGGCCGCGATCAGCCCCAGTTGCTGGTCGGGGTTGGCGCTGGCCGGGTCCTGGATGACGTTGAAGTCGATGTCGAAGCGGTCGACAGTCTCTGTCAGCATCGAGTGGCCAAAGCGGTACACGGTGTGGGCGAACTCGGCCACGATCGAGGCATCGAGGTCGACGTCGTACACCTGGGTCGGGGCAAAGAACAGGTCGACCCGAGGTTGCACGGTGCGGGCGAACTCCTCGAACACCAGGTGCTGGTACTGCATTTCGGTGCCGAACTTGGCCGCCTGGAACAGCCGCTCGCCATTCCACACCAGGGCATCGATCTCGGCCGGGGTGACTGGCAAGGCGCTGACGGGGTTGAGCAGCCACTCGTTGAGGAAGGCCAGGTCACCCGAGTCGAGCACGGTGTCCATGGTCTGCGCCACCAGCCGGTTGTGCTCGGAGTGGAAAATCGCATGCACGGCGGTCAGGCCGATGTTCTCGTTGACCCGGCCGTCACCGGCGATGTAGTGCGCGTCCAGCAGTTCGTTGTCGTAGGCCAGGTTGGCACCGGTCTGCGGGTTGACCGGCACGGCATTGCCGGCAACGTTGTCGGCATCCGGCGCCAGCACGCCGCCACTGAACACCGGCACGGCATTGTGGGCGATGTCGGCAAGGAACTGGTGCCCGGTACGCACGGCGTTGGTCAGGTCGAGCGGCGCCAGCGGGTTGCCTTCGACCTCCTGGTCATCAGCGGTGCCGGCAATACCGTCCAGGCCTTTCATCACCACCATCGGGTAACCGTTGGGCCCTTTGATGAAGTTGCCGTAGGCGTCGGTGGCCAGCAGCGGCACGTTGTCGACGTCGGCATCGGTCAGGTTGATGCCGAGCAGGTCGCGGGCCTGGGCCTTGACCACCTTCCAGGTGGCCATGCCGCCGATCTCGGTGTCGTCGGCCGTGCCGAACCGCCCATCAGCGCCCAGGTCGCGATTGGTGATCAACCGGCCCGTGGCGACCGGGCCGTCGTCAGTCATGAGATAGGCGCGCAGGAACACCTGGTGCGAGGGATGCGAGCTGTAGGTCTGGTTCTGGTCGACGAACGGCGTGGTGGTGTTGGTGTGTTCGCGGATGTCGTCGGCGTTGCCAAGGATGCCGTCCGGCCCAGGCAGGTTGGTGGCACG
This sequence comes from Pseudomonas sp. 22515, assembly GCF_052044625.1. Classification (NCBI taxonomy): domain Bacteria; kingdom Pseudomonadati; phylum Pseudomonadota; class Gammaproteobacteria; order Pseudomonadales; family Pseudomonadaceae; genus Pseudomonas; species Pseudomonas sp. 22515. Next base: position 54,684 of record NZ_JBQENN010000022.1, on the reverse strand, counting down.
GGTTACCACCATGAAGTTGGTGAAGCCACCCTCCACGTACAGCGGGTCATCCGGTTGCAGCGGGATGTAGATGGTACCGGAGCCGCCCTTGGTGACCAGGTCCAGGCCATGGTCGAAAAACTGCCCGAAGAAGGTCATCCAGGCGTTGAACGGCGCAGACAGCCCGGCATCGGCAGCGGTGTTCTCGAACAGGTACACGTCATGGTCGTCGGTGGTGCCGAACTGGCCGTCCATACCTGGGCTGGCGACGATGCGCACGCCATCCTTGAGCACGTCGTCGTTGCCTGCGGCGCCGAAGTTGAGCACGCCATCGGCACCCGGGTCATACGCGGTGGCATAGGCTGCCGGGTTGTTGGAGGTCTGGTCGACAATCAGGTTGCTGATGGTACGTGGCTGCGAATCGAACACCGGCCCGCTGGTCTGCTGGTACGACGACCCCGGGATCGCCGGGGAACCTGGGCCGAAGAAACCGGCTGGCGCACCTTCGGCCGGGTTGAATACCGGGTCGGTCACGCGCGGGAAGACGTTGTCGGCGGCACCGTATTGGGTGTTGTTGTTGCCGTTCAGGTTCATCAGGTTGTTGTTCGAGCCATCCACCGCACGCAGGCCCATGGCTGCGCGGACGTTGGGGATCAGCGAGAGGATGTCCTGCCCGGCGGCATCGGCCTCGGCAATCTTGATTTGCGCGAGGATGAAGTTCAGGTCGGAGCGCACCATGTGCAGGCCGGCACCGCCGTCACTGGCATCCACCACCGGGGTGGCCACTGTCGGCACCACGGGCGCGCCAGGTTGCACCACGGTGGTAGGCTGCGAGTACAGCACTTCGGTGGTGCCATGGGCATCCTGATAGATCGCCTTGACCCGCAGGCTCAGCCCGGCCAGGTCTGGCGACACCTTGAACGAAGTGCCATCGGCGCTCTGGAAGGCCAGGTCACCGGCCGGTAGCAGGATGATGTCCTGGAACACACCGCTGCCCGGGTCGGCCTCGAACTGCCAGTAGTAAGACACCGAACGGTCGGCGAGCGAGCCCGTCGGGTTGCCTGCACTGATGTTGTCGGCGTCGCGCACGGCGGCCACGCTCACCGTCAGCATGTCACCCACGGTAATCGCACCGCCGTTGCTGTCGAGCAGGGTCGGGCTGCCGGTGGGTTGTGCGTTCACCCCCTCCACCAGTACGCGCTGGCTATCGGCAAACTGCAGGCGCTCGATGTGCAACAGGGTATCGACGCCATCGCGGCCGGCCACGGTGTCGGTCACGGTCCAGACGTCATCGGCGACATCGGCGGTGCCCTTGGTGTTCTGGGTCACCACGTACTCGCTCTGTAGCCCAGAGAATATTGCCGTGTCGAAGGCGGCCCCGCCGGTCGAAGTCCCGGGCAGGATTTCGCGCACGGCCTTGAGTTGACCGGGGTTGTAGGTGCGGTCAAGCATGAACGGAATCATGTCGGCCATGCTGTCGAAGCTGGCGATTTCCGGGCCGGTGTGGTCGACGTCGCCAGGGGCGTACACGGCGATGCGCACGTTGAGCCACTTGTCGCCATCGATCAGGTCATCGCCACCCCGGCCTTCGATCAGGTCACTGCCATTGCCGCCGAGCATGATGTTGCCGGTGGCAAAGCCGGTGGTGGGCAGGCCGGCATCCGCCAGGAACTGCTGCAGCCCCCGTATCAGCGCCACGTTGGTCAGCGCACTGCCGGTGGCGCCGCCATGGTTGAGAATGGTCACGGCATCGACGTCGTCGCCCTTGAGCACATCGGCGTAGGCCGAACCGGACACCCCTTCGACCTCGGCGAACCTGTCCAGAATCGATGCCGGCGAAGCGCCCACCGGGTTGAACACGCCAGCGTTCTGGTTAGGCGCGTTGCCATGGGGCTGAGCCAAGGCGGCCAGGCTGAGGTCCACGGTGACACCCACGCGGTCATTCTTGTTGGTGACCCAGTCGAAACCGGACATGCCGTCCATTTTGTCTTGGGCATCGCTGCCGACGAAGATATCGTCGCCGCCCTCACCGATCATTTCGTCAAAGCCGCCGCCCCCGACGAAGATGTCGTTGCCAATGACTTCGTCACCCAGCAAGGGTGCGAAGTTGTCACCAGGTGCGCCGTCCTGGGTGCCCTTCTCGATCCAGTCGTCACCTTCGTTACCGGTAGGTGGCAGGTTGGTCTTGGCGCCGAGGATGAAGTCGTCGCCCTGGCCGCCGAAGGTGGTGCTGATGTCCTCGGTGGTGATGATGAAGTCCTGGCCATCGCCACCCAGGATCAGGTTACCGGCAACCCCCATGCTGCCAGCGACGATCACGTCGTTGCCGGCGTTGCCTTCCAGGCGGTTGTCGCCGAACGAATCGGTGATGATGTCGTCGCCCGCGCCACCCAGCACCGCGTCGTTGCCGGCGCCGCCTTCGAGCAGGTCATCACCGGCATCGCCATAGAGGGTGTCGTCGCCTTCGCTGGAGATGATGATGTCGTTGCCAGCGGTGCCACCCAGCACCACATGGTCTTCACCGGTGTAATGCAGGAAGTTGCCGTCTGGCCCGACAGTATCGGGGTTATCGCGGATCACCAACGGAACGATTTCAACCCCGTTGATCTCGATGCCGCCAGTGGGGTCGGCCTTGCCGTCGGCACCCAACCCGGTGAACTGGTTGGCCTGGTTCACTTCCAGGGTGAACGTGGGCGTGAGGAACACGGTGTTGGACAGGTGGGTGACGTCGGAGTTGGCCATGATCAGCTTGGCGAAGGAGTTGTTTTCCAGCTCCGTACCAAAATTCATGCCCGCCGTGCGCGACAGGTAGTAGAAGCGGTCACCGTTCTGCAGCGCTTCCAGCTGGGTTTCGAAGACAAAGTTGAAGCTGGAACCGAGCATGCCGCCAAACGGCATTTTCTTCTCGGCCAGGCCGCCGACCCAGAAGTCGATGGCGTCGACCCCGGTCACGGTCACCCCGGCAATGTCGTCGGCCGTGCCGGCGATGCCGTCCGCGCCGGCCAGCGTCACGTTGGCATAGGCACCGGTGCCGTTGAGGAAGTCGAGGCGGTCAAGGGGGGCGCCGTCTCCGCCAAGTACCAGTGCCACGGCGGCGGCGCGCTTGGCGGCCTCGGTGGTGGCCCCGGTAATGCTGCTGTGGGTGCCGTAGGCGGCAATGAAGTTGATCAGCGACGCCGGGTGCTTGAGGTGGTCGGCAAAGTCGACCCAGCTGATGTAGGGCTTGAGCTGGCTGTCGCCGGTGGCGGCATAGAACTCGCGGCGGGCCTCGTTCAGGCTGGGGATGCCGGTATCACGACCGCGGGCGATGTTCAGCGCAGGCAGGTCAAGTGGCAGGCCGAGCAGGTTGTTGCGCAGGGCTTCGGTGACGAACTCGTCAATCTCGTTGCCCACCTGGCGGGTAACACCGCGGATGATTGCGCCCGCCGCTTCATCGGCCGTGGCGCCACTACCGGCGAACGCCAGCGGGTTGAGAAACGCGGCAATCAGGCCCAACTGCTGGTCGGGGTTGGCCGGGTCGGCAGAAACCGGGTTGAACGCCGGGTCGTAGCGGTCGACGGTTTCGGTCAGCATCGAGTGGCCGAAGCGGTACACCACATGGGCGAACTCGGCGAGGATGGCCGGATTGATCGAGGTGTCGTAGCCGTTGGGGGCGAGGAACTCATCGATCTGCGGCTGGATGGTGCGGGCGAACTCTTCGAACACCAGGTGCTGGTACTGCATCTCGGTGCCGAACTTGGCAGCCTGGAACAGCCGCTCGCCATCCCACACCAGCGCGGCGATGTCGGCAGGCGCGGTGGGGATAGCGGTGACGTCGTCGATCAGCCACTCATTGAGGAACGCCAGGTCGCCCGCGGCCAGCAGAGTATCCTTGGTCTGCTGCACCAGGCGGTTGTGCTCGGAGTGGAACACATGGTGCACGGCGGTCAGGCCGATGTTCTCGTTCACCCGGCCGTCACCGGCGATGTAGTGCGCGTCGAGCAATTCGTTGTCGTAGGTCAGGTTGTTGCCACCCTGCCCGACCGGCTGTGCGTTGCCCACCAGGGTGTCGGCGTCAGCCTGCAGCACACCCCCAACCACCACGGGCGCGGCATTGTGGGCGATGTCGTCAAGGAAGCCATGCCCGGTGCTCACGGCATTGGCCAGGCTGATCGGTGCGTTGCGGTCGCCCTCGACCAGCTGGGTGACGTCATCGGCGGTGCCAGCAATGCCATCGGCGCCGTTGTTCACGCGCATGACCACCTGCGGCATGCCGTTGGGTCCGCGCAGGAAGTTGCCGTAGGCATCGGTGGCCAGCAGCGGCACGCTATGCACGTCGGCATCGGTCAGGTTGATACCCAGCAAGTCGCGGGCCTGGGCCTTGACCACCGCCCAGGTAGCCATGCCACCGCTTTCGCCGTTGCCATCGTCGGCGGTGCCGAACTTGCCATCGGCGCCCAGATCACGGTTGGTGATCAGGCGCCCGGTAGCCACCGGCTCACCTGCCGCGTTGACCGTGTATTCGCGCAGGAACACCTGGTGCGAGGGGTGCGAGCTGTAGGTCTGGCTCTGGTCGACAAAGGGCGAGGTGGTGTTGGGCTGGCTATCGTCGGCGGTACCCACCACGCCATCGGCGCCGGCGGTGCGCACGGCGCGGGACAGCACCATGAAGTTGGTCGGGCTGCCGGCCACGAACAGGGGGTCGTCCGGGCGCAGCGGGATGAACACGATGTCGGTGCTGCTCTTGCTGACCAGGTCCAGGCCGTGGTCGAAGAACTGACCGAAGAAGGTCATCCAGGCGTTGAAGCCGGCGGTCAGCCCGGCGTCTGGCGACACGTTGGGGATGAAGAACACAGGCTTGTCGTCTGCGGTGCCGAATACGCCATCGATACCAGGGCTCATCACCGGCGCGGCACCGCCGTTGGCCTCGACGGCGGCCGGGTTGTTGGCTGTCTGGTCGACGATCAGGTTGCTGATGGTGCGCGGTTGCGAATCGACGACATTGCCGGTGCCGACATAGTTGGCGCGGTAAGACGCTTCGAGCAGGCGCAGGAACGAGTTGTCGGCTGCGCCGAACTCGCTCTGCCCGGTGACCAGGTTGTTGTAGCTGCCATCCACCGTGCGCAGGCCAAAGGGTACCTGGCTGTTGGGCAACAGGTCGATCAGGCTGGCGCCATCGGCGTGTGCCTCAGCGATGAAGATCTGTTTGAGGATGAATTCAAGGTCCGACTTGCTGAAATTGGCCATTGCAGTTGCCCTCGATCTGTCCGGAGATGACACAGGGCAACAGGGTCCTTCCCGCGCCCAGTCAGTGTTGACGTGCGCAGAATCTGGTTGGGTGTACCGGGCTCAGTAGCCCAGCACTCGTGTGCTGAAACCTCTGGCCTCTTCTTGGCAAGCTGGCACCCCCGTTGCGGGAGGGGCCCTGTAAACCGTGCGCAACAGGTGTAACGCACGTGCATCGATCCCAGCTCGCACAGGGCCCGAATACTTCAGACTAAAGTCGTAGGCCAAAAGCTTGTCAATATTTCGTCAAAAAAATCTCGGCCGATGATAATGCGATGCAACTCACTGTTTTCCTGTGACTTATAAAAAGTTCAAAGTATTTATAGAGCAAAATGATATTACCGAATGTTTCGTTGCAACCTACGCTGCTGCATGTGGGAGCAACGCAGCGTTTTGGCCAATATCGCCATCAGAGCGACCCGCCTGCGAGCCGACCAAGAAGCCACAACTACCGTTTTACGGGGCGCCGCAAGGGCTTCCCGCTTTGTGATGAAGGGAGGCCCCCCGATGGCTAAGCCACCACGCACCCGCTCCGAGCTGGCCGACGTGCTGTTTCGCTTGCGCCGCAGCTTCTACGCCCTAGCCGCCTTCAGCGGCGTGATAAACGTCATGATGTTGACGCCAGCCATCTATATGTTGCAGGTGTACGACCGCGCCCTGGTCAGCCGCAACGTCACGACGTTGGGCATGCTCACCTTGCTGGTGGTCGGGCTGTTCCTGCTGATGTCGGCGCTGGAGATGGTTCGCACCCGGGTGTTGATAAGGGTGGGCAACGGCCTGGACATGAGCCTGAACCGGCGCCTCTTCAGCGCTGCCTTCGAACGCAACCTGAGCCGTGCCGGCGGTAACCCGGCCCAGGCCCTGCAGGACTTGGCGCAGGTTCGGCAGTTTCTCACCGGCAACGGCCTGTTCGCGTTCTTCGACGCCCCCTGGACACCGATCTACCTGCTGGTTTGTTACCTGATCCACCCCTGGCTCGGGCTGGTCACCACGATTGGCTCGCTGATCCTCGTCGGGCTGGCCTACCTCACTGAAAAGGCTACGCAAAAGCCCTTGGCCGAAGCCAACCAGGCAGCCATGTCGTCAGCCAGCTACGCCAACAACAACCTGCGCAACGCCGAAGTGATCGAAGCCATGGGCATGCTGCCGTCAATCGGCAAGCGCTGGTACCAGGGCCACTTGCGCATCCTGCAGATGCAGACCCTGGCCTCCGACCGCGCGGCGCTGATCAGCAGCACCGGGCGCTTCGTGCGCATCACCCTGCAATCGCTGATCCTCGGCACCGGCGCGCTGCTGGCGATCGAGGGGACGATCACCCCCGGCATGATGATCGCCTGCTCGATCCTGACCGGCCGAGCCCTGGGCCCGGTGGAACAGGTAATCGCCGCGTGGAAGCAACTGCTGGGCTGCCGCCTGGCCTGGGGCAGGCTCAATGACCTGCTGCAGGACTACCCGCAACGGCCACCGAGCATGTCGCTGCAGCGGCCAATGGGCATGCTGGCCGTGGAGAACGTGATCGCCGGCGCCCCTGGCAGCAGCACCAGCATCGTACGCGGAGTGAGCTTCAGCCTGGCCCCGGGTGACAGCCTGGGTGTCATCGGCCCTTCGGCCTCGGGCAAGTCCACCCTCGCCCGCCTGCTGGTAGGTGTGTGGCCGGCCCAGGCCGGCAAGGTGCGCCTGGACGGCGCCGATATCTTCACCTGGAACAAGGCTGAACTGGGCCCGTGGCTGGGCTACCTGCCGCAGGACGTGGAGCTGTTCGAAGGCACCATCGCCGAAAACATCGCCCGCTTTGCCGAGGTGGACAGCGACGCGGTGATCCGTGCCGCCCGCAGCAGCGGTGTACACGACATGATCCTGCGCTTCCCGCAGGGTTACGACACCCGCCTGGCCGCCGATGGCAGCCCATTGTCTGGCGGCCAGAAGCAACGCATCGCGCTGGCCCGCGCCCTGTATGGCGAACCCAACCTGGTGGTGCTGGACGAGCCCAACGCCAACCTCGATGACGTGGGTGAAAAAGCCCTGGTCGATGCCCTGGCCGAGCTCAAGGCACGCGGCGCCACGGTGGTGCTGATTTCCCACCGGCCCAATGTGCTGTGCGCAGTCGACCAGATACTGATGCTGCGCGACGGCGGTGTGCACATGCTTGGCAGCCGCGACGAAGTGTTCGCCGCGCTGCGCAAGGCCGCGGTGATTCCGGCAACGGCTGCGGCACCGCTGGCTTCGGTCAAAGTACGGGAGTAACCAACCATGCAGATGACTCAACATGCCGAACTGATCCCCGCCGAGACCAGCCACCTGATCGACCTGGACGCGGGCCGCCCGGTACGCTGGGGCGTATGGCTGGTCATCGCCGGCTTCGGCGGCTTCCTGCTGTGGTCCTGCCTGGCGCCACTGGACGCCGGCGTGGTCGCCACCGGTACGGTCAAGGTCACCAGCAACCGAAAGGCGGTCCAGCACCTGAGCGGTGGCACCGTTGAAGCGATCATGGTGCGCGAAGGTGATGTGGTGAAGAAAGGCCAGGAAGTGGTGCGCCTCGATGCCCTGCGCGCGGTGGCCGAACAAGGCGCTCTCAGCGCCCAGTACATCGTCAGCAAGACCGTGGAAAACCGCCTGGAAGCCGAACGCGATGGCCGCGATACCGTGACGTTCGACCCTGCCCTGCTTGAACACTACGCCAATGACCCACGCCTGCTGGCCGCCATGGACCTGCAACAGCGCCTGCTCGATACCCGCCGCGCGGGCCTTGCCGGTGAACTGAGCATCCTTGAAGAAAACCTGACTGCCTCGGCAGTGCAACTGAAGGGCCTGCAGCAGGTGTACGGCGCCCGCGCCTCGCAGATCGGCTTCCTCAACCAGGAACTGCAAGGCACCCGGGTACTGGCCGCCGAAGGTTATGTACCCCGCAATCGCCTGCTGGAGCTGGAGCGCAGCAATGCCGACCTGTCCGCCGGCCAGGCCGAAAACCTCAATAACATTGCCCGGGCGCGCAGCCAGGCCACCGAGATCAAGCTGCGCATCCTGCAGCGCCAGCACGATTACCTGAAGGAGGTGGAGTCGCAACTGACCGATACTGCCAAGGAAAATACCACCCTGGCCGATCGCTTGCGCGCACTGGACTATGAAGTGACCCACACGGTGATCCGCTCGCCGATCGACGGCATGGTGCAGGGCCTGAGCATCGCCACGGTCGGCGGCATCATCCAGCCCGGGGCCAAGATCATGGAAGTGGTGCCGCTCGACCAGCCGCTGCAGGTCGATGCGATGATCCCGGTGCAGGCGATCGACAAGATGGTCCCAGGCCTTGCCGTGGACATCGCTTTCCCGGCCTTCAACCATGCGCAGACACCGAACATTCCCGGCCGGGTAAAAACCATTTCCGCCGACCGGCTGCTCGACGAAGAAAGCAAGCAGCCGTTCTACCTGGCCCAGGTCGAAGTGACGCCGGCCGGCATGGGCTTGCTGGGCAGCAACCACATCCGCCCCGGCATGCCTGCCACCGTCACCATCAAGACCGGCGAGCGCAACCTGCTCAGCTACCTGCTCAAACCAATGCTCGAACGTGTGGACGCCGCGTTCAAGGAGCAATGACATGAAACGCCCATGCCTGATGGTGTGCCTGCTGGGAGTTGCCGTACAGGCCAGTGCCATGGACCTGAAGCAAGCCTGGGACCTGTTGCAGTACCAGGGCCCGGTCTACCGCGCTGCCGTGCATGAAAAACAAGCCGGTGGCGAAAACCGCGCCATCGGCGAGGCCGGCCTGCTGCCGCAGATCAACGCCTCGGCCTACTTCAACCAGGTCAATGGCAGCCAGCGCCAGAATGGCCAGGACAATGACCTCGACTATGACTCCAAGGGCGCCAACGTGCGCCTGCGCCAGCCGCTGTTCAACAAGCAGAAGATGGCCGAGTACCGCCAGGGCCAGCAACGCGCCGACTACAGCGTGGCGGTGTTCGATGCCAAGAGCCAGGACGCAGCGGTGCGCCTGGCCGACGCTTACTTCGACGTGCTGCTGGCCAGCGAAACCATCACCCTGGCCAAGGCCAAGCTGAGCGCTTTCGAGGAACAGCTGGCATCGGCGAAGCGGCGCAAGGAACTGGGCGCCGGCACCATCACCGACGTCGACGAGTCGGTGGCCCGGCGCGACCTGGCCGAGGCCGACCTGATCGACGCCCAGGACAACCTGGTCAATGCCCGGCGCAAGCTGGAGGAATACATTGGTGAAACCCCGCAGGCGTTGACCACCCTGCAGGCGGGCTTCAGCACCCCGCCGCTGATGCCGGGCAACCTGCAGGAGTGGCTGGTCAAGGCCCAGGCTGACAGCCCGCTGATTCATGCGCGCCGGCACAGCTACGCGCTGGCCGAGGAAGAAGTCAACCGCGCCCGCGCCGGACACTACCCGACCCTGGATTTCGTGGCGGGTTACACCGCGGGCAGCAGCCAGTCGATTTCCGAGCTGAACCAGCGCAACCACTACAGCTCGATCGGGCTGGAGCTGAACATCCCGCTGTACAGCGGTGGCAGCACCCGTGCCCTGACCCGCCAGGCCAGCGCCAACAGCGCCAAGGCCCTGGATGAACTGGACGCCACTCGCCAGGAGGTGATTTCCAACACGACCCGCGAGTACCGTGGCGTGCAGAGTGGCGCCCTGCGCATTCAGGCACTGGAGAAGGCCGTGACCTCCAACGAGCGTTCGCTGACCTCGACCCGCAAGGGCTTCAAGGAAGGTGGCACCAGCACCAACTCGGATGTGCTCAATGCCGAGGAGCTGCTGTATGACGCCCGCCATGATCTGTTCGAGGCCAAGCTCAACTACCTGATGTCGCGCCTGCGGCTGGCCTCGTCGGTGGGCAGCCTGGGGGATGATGATATCGAGCAGATCAATGATTACCTGGGGCCGGAGCTGATAGTCAGCAATTGATAGCGACCTCAAGCTATGAAGTGCCCCTGCACGAGCAGCCTTGTACTGCGAACAGGCCAGCAAGGCCTGACCGGTGGCAACGATCCACGAGACCCACCCCTTTCGATGCGGTCGTTGCCAGTTTCAAGGAAGGGGCACCCGCCCTGCAGGCTGCCGTAGCTGCGACGTATTCCTTCAGGCTATGATCGGTCACCCTGCCGCGGACACCCTGAGCCATGCCCGTAGACCTGCAAGCGTTGTATCCCAGGCTGATCCACCTGATGCTGGACACGGTATTCGTGGTCGACAGGGAAAACCAGATCGTGTTCGTCAGTGATGCCTGCAAGACACTGCTGGGCTACGAGGCCTGCGAACTGATCGGCACGCCGATTACCCGCTACATGCACCCTGACGACCTCGCGGCCACGCGCGCCTCGATCATGCGGGTGATGAACGGCCAGCCGCACTACGACTTTTGCAACCGTTACCTTCGCAAGGATGGCAGCGTGGTGCACATTCTGTGGGCGGCCTGCTGGTCCGAGGAGGCCCAGGCGCGTATCGGCGTGGCGCGGGACGTTACCGCCCAGCGCAAGGCCGAAGACGAACTGCGCTTCCTCGCCCATCATGACCCGCTGACCCGGCTGGCCAACCGCGCCATGTTCAATGAACGGCTGGACACTGCCCTGGCCGCGGCCCGGCGTTACAACCGCAGGCTGGCCTTGCTGTTCCTCGATATCAATGACTTCAAGCAGATCAACGACAACCACGGCCACAGCGTGGGTGACCGGGTCCTGTGCACACTGGCCCGCCGCCTGGAAAGCTGCGTAGGGGCGGCTGGCACGGTAGCGCGGATGGGCGGTGACGAATTCACCGTGTTATTGCCCGATTGCCCGTCGCCGGAGGCCATTGCCACGCACGTGCAGTACATTCTCGCGGTCATGGCTGAACCGCTCGATGCCGAGTTTGCCGGCATCGATGCACCGTCCTGCAGTATTGGCGTGGCCCGCTTTCCCGAAGACGGCAACGATGCCGACATGCTACTGCGCCATGCTGACGGGCACATGTACCGAATCAAGCGCCAACGCGCTGCGACTGGCTGAAAGCAAGGGCACACCGCATGGCTGAACACCTGCAAGCAACTGCCGGGCAAACACCCGCCTCTGTCGGCCTGGCCCAGGCATTGCTGTTCTGGCTGAAGCTGGGTTTCGTCAGTTTCGGCGGCCCGGCCGGGCAGATTGCGATCATGCACCAGGAGCTGGTGGAGCGGCGCGGCTGGATCAGTGAACGGCGTTTCCTGCATGCCCTCAACTACTGCATGTTGCTGCCCGGGCCCGAGGCCCAGCAACTGGCCACCTACATCGGCTGGCTGATGCACCGCACCTGGGGCGGGGTGATGGCCGGCGCTCTGTTCGTGCTCCCGTCGCTGTTCATCCTGATCGGCCTGTCGTGGGTGTACCTGACCTGGAGCGAAGTACCGGTGGTCGCCGGGATTTTCGAAGGGATCAAGCCGGCCGTGACCGCCATCGTCGTGCATGCCGCCCACCGCATTGGCACGCGGGCGCTGAAGAACGGCTGGTTATGGGCCATTGCCGCGGCCTCGTTCGTGGCCATTTTCGCGCTTGACGTCCCCTTCCCGCTGATCGTGCTGGCGGCCGCACTGCTGGGTTATGTCGGCGGCCGGCTGCTGCCGGCACAGTTCGCGCCCGGTGGTGGCCACAGCGCAGCCAGCCCCCGCCAGCGCCCGGCGTTGATCGACGACGATACCCCGATACCCGCGCACGCCCGCTTCAGCTGGGGCCGCCTGGTGACCTTGCTGCTGGCAGTTGCAGCGCTTTGGCTTCTGCCCATGGGCCTGCTGATGGCGGCTTTTGGCTGGCACGGCACACTGACGCAAATGGGCTGGTTCTTCACCAAGGCGGCGCTGCTGACTTTCGGCGGTGCCTATGCGGTGCTGCCCTATGTCTATCAAGGGGCTGTCGGCCACTATGGCTGGCTGTCGCCCACGCAGATGATCGATGGCCTGGCGCTGGGCGAGACCACGCCCGGGCCGCTGATCATGGTGGTGGCCTTTGTCGGTTTCGTCGGCGGCTACATGCAGCCGATGTTCGGCGCCCACCAGGCGTTCCTCGCGGGCGCAGTGGCAGCGAGCCTGGTGACCTGGTTCACCTTCCTGCCCTCGTTCCTGTTCATCCTCGCCGGAGGCCCGTTGGTGGAGTCGACCCACAACGCACTGAAGTTCACCGCCCCACTGACCGGGATCACTGCGGCGGTGGTGGGGGTAATCCTCAACCTTGCGCTGTTCTTCGGCTACCACGTGCTGTGGCCGGCCGGGTTCGATGGCGCGTTCCACTGGTCCTCGGCTGTGATAGCGCTCGCGGCGGCTGTGGCGCTGTTCCGCTACAAGCGCGGGGTGATACACGTGTTGATCGGCTGCGCCGTTGCCGGGCTTGCCCTTCACCTTTTCCGCTGATGGAGCCGATCATGCGCAACCCTGAAGACGCCTTGCTCGACAGTTGGCACCATAACGCCCAAGTCTGGATCGACGCCGTACGCAGCGGCGCCATCGAAAGCCGTCGCCAGGTCACCGACCAGGCCATCCTGCTGGCCATCCTCGGCCGCCAGCCCGAACGGGTGCTCGACCTGGGCTGCGGTGAGGGCTGGCTGCTGCGCGCGCTGGCCAGCCGAGGTATCGAGGCCGTGGGCGTCGACGGCGACAGCTCCCTGGTGGATGCAGCGCAGGCTGCGGGCGCGGGTGAGGTGCACCTGGCCAGCTATGCGCAGCTGGCTGAGGCGAAGGTGCATGTTGGCAAGGACTATGACCTGATCTGCGCCAACTTCGCGCTGTTGCACCAGGACATCATTGAACTGTTGTCGGCCATGCGTACTTTGCTGGTGCCCGGCGGTGCGCTGGTGATCCAGACCCTGCACCCGTGGAGCGTGGCCGGTGGAAATTATCAGGATGGCTGGCGAGAGGAGTCTTTTGCCGGGTTCGCCGGGGATTGGCAACCGATGCCTTGGTATTTCCGCACCCTGGCCAGCTGGCTGAATGCGCTGGACATGGCGGGGTTGAGACTGTTCAGTCTGCAGGAACCGCAGCACCCGCAGAGCGCGGTGCCGCAGTCGTTGTTGATGGTGGCTGAGCGTCACTGAATCGGGCCGTCACGATCCTGTGGAAGCAGGGTTCACCCCGCTCCCACAAGACAGGCCGGTGCAGGCGACTACAGCACCGGCTTGCGCGCCGCTCCGCTTCGAGCCTTGGCCATGGCTGCCAGGCGCACCGCAACGTTGGCAGCGCCGTAACCGGCGTACCCCGCCTTGCGCTGGATGATCTCGAAGAAGAAACGCTCCTCGAACGGCTCGGTATACACGTGGAACAGCTCGCCACCTTGAGCGTCACGGTCGTACAGCACGTTGTAGTACGCCAGTTCGCTGAGGAACTCGTCGTCGAAATCGAAACGCGCCGCCAGGTCGTCGTAATAGTTCAGCGGGATTTCCAGCAGCGGTACCCCTGCCAGCTTGGCCCGCGCCACTTCACGGAAGATGTCGTCACAATCGAAAGCGATGTGATGCACGCCCGAACCACGGTAGCTTGACAGCGCATGGGCGATGGCGGTGTTGCGGTTTTCCGAGATGTTCAGCGGCAGGCGCAAGGTGCCGCACTGGCTGCGCAGGGCGCGGCTCTTGACCAGGCCATACGGGTCGGGCAGCACCACTTCGTCGTCGGCGGCGAAGTCGAACAAGCTCTTGTAGAACAGCACCCAGCTGTCCAGCGACTCGGCCGGCAAGGCCAGCGCCATGTGGTCGATGCGGCGCAGGCCGCCGGTCGCGGTTGCGTTGTTGTCCAGGCTGAAGTCGGTGTCGTACAGGGTGTGGCCGGCAGTGCCCTGCTCTACCAGGTACAGCAGGCTGCCATCGGGCGCACGCACCGCCGGCACTTCGCATTCATTGGGACCGACCAGGCCGCGGAACGGCTGGCCACGGAAGGCGGTGGCCCGCTTCAGGGCCGCTTGCTGGTCCTTGACCCGCAGCGCAGTGGCGCACAGCGACGGGCCATGGGCCTCGAAGAAGTTGTGGCCAAAGGAATACGGTTCGGCGTTCAGCACAATGTTGATATCCCCCTGGCGCAGCAGTTGCACTTCTTTGCTGCGATGCTTGCCGGCTTCGGCAAAGCCCAGGCGCTTCAGCCAGTTGCCCAGGCGCGCGCCGACGGCTTCGTCGACCGCGAACTCCAGGAACTCCACGCCGTCATAAGCGCTGGCCGGCGGCGGGGAGAACAGCACGCCAGGTTCGATCGGCGTGTTTTCCTGCTCCAGGCGCAAGCGGGTCTGCTCTTCGAGGTACAGCAGCGAACGCAAGCCGTCGGCGGCATTCTGCCGGGTCGGTGCGGCGCGGAAGCCGTCGTTGAAGATTTCCAGCGACAGCGGGCCACGGTAACCCGTGGCGAGGATCGGCGCGAGGAAACCGGCCATGTCCATTTCGCCCTGCCCCGGGAAGCAGCGAAAGTGGCGGCTCCACTCCAGCACATCCATGGCCAGGATCGGCGCATCGGCCATTTGCACGAAGAAAATCTTGTCGCCGGGGATGTCGCGGATCGCGCTGGGGTCACCTTTGAGCGACAAGGTGTGGAAGCTGTCGAGGATCACCCCGAGTGCCGGGTGGTCGGCCTGGCGCACCAGGTTCCACACTTGCTGGTAAGTGTTGACGTGGCGGCCCCAGGCCAGCGCTTCGTAACCAATGCGCAGGCCACGCTTGCCGGCATGTTCGCCCAGCAGGCGCAGGTCGTCGACCAACAGTTGCTCGTCACCCAGGGCATCGGCCTGGACGTTGCTGCACACCAGCACCAGGTCGGTACCCAGCTCCTGCATCAGGTCGAACTTGCGTTCGGCGCGGTCGAGGTTTTTCTGCAGGCGGTCACGGCGGCAGCCTTCAAAGTCGCGGAAAGGCTGGAACAAGGTGATGGCAATGCCCAGGTCGGCGCACATCTGGCGCACCTGGCGCGGGCTGCCAGCGTAATAGAGCAGATCGTTCTCGAAGATCTCGACGCCGTCAAAACCGGCGGCGGCGATGGCTTCGAGCTTTTCCGGCAGAGTGCCGCTCAAGGACACGGTAGCGATCGAACGCTGCATGGCGGGAGTTCCTTGTTGTTGGAAGAATACGGTGCCATTCGGGCAAACAACCCCTGTCACAGTTTATGGCACGATCGATTATTCGCAGGTAAAGTCGTCGCTTCAATCTCTTTGTACGGAATGGTTAGTTTTGCGTTCGATTATCGCACAAAACCCGTTTTAGCGAATTGCTAGACCGCGGGCCCGTGGTCAACATGGACCACAGACGCAGGCACACCGACCGTTGCCTCCTGCCTTGGCATAACCTCTGGCGGAACCTGCGCAAACAACAATAACAACGGAGACAACGATGGCTCACTCCAGCTCGCAAGCAAAGAAAGCGACCGCCAGTGGATGGATAGGCTCGGCACTCGAGTACTACGACTTCTTCATCTACGCCCAGGCCGCTGCGCTGATTTTCCCGCAGATTTTCTTCCCTAACACCGACCCGAAAATGGCCATCATTGCCTCGTTGGCCACCTATGGCGTGGGCTACCTGGCACGCCCGATCGGCGCCTTCGTACTGGGCCACTGGGGTGACACCCGCGGTCGCAAGAACGTCCTGCTGCTGTGCATGTTCCTGATGGGCCTGTCGACCATGGCTGTCGGCCTGCTACCCACCTACCACGACATCGGCTACCTCGCACCGGCCTTGCTGGTGGTGTTGCGCCTGATCCAGGGCTTTGCCGTGGCCGGGGAAATTTCCGGTGCCAGCTCGATGATCATGGAGCACGCGCCGTTTGGCCGAAGAGGCTACTACGCCAGTTTCACCCTGCAAGGTGTGCAAGCGGGCCAGGTTCTGGCGGCGGCGGTATTCCTGCCACTGGCTTACTTCATGCCCAGCGAAGCCTTTACCGAATGGGGCTGGCGCATTCCGTTCCTGATGAGCGCCATCGTGCTGATTGCCGGCTTCATCATCCGCAAGGAAGTGCACGAAACCCCAGCGTTCGTCAAAGAAGAGAAACAGGACAAGGTTGCCAAGTCGCCCATCAGCGAGGCATTCCGCCACAGCTGGAAGCACATGGTGCTGGTGATGTTCATGGCCCTGATGAACGTGATCCCGGTCGTGGCCACCATCTTCGGTGCGGCCTACGCGGTGCAGCCGGCGTATGGCATCGGCTTCGACAAGAGCGTGTACCTGTGGATTCCGGTGGTCGGCAACATCGTCGCGGTACTGGTGATCCCGTTCGTGGGCAACCTGTCGGACAAGATCGGCCGTCGCCCGACCATGATCGCTGGCTGCCTGGGCTCTGGCCTGCTGGCCTTCGTCTACCTGTATGCGATCAGCATCCAGAACGTGCCAATGGCGTTCGCCGCCTCGATCGTCATGTGGGGCATGGTCTACCAGGGTTACAACGCGGTGTTCCCAAGCTTCTACCCAGAGCTGTTCCACACCCGCTACCGCGTTACCGCCATGGCCATCGCGCAGAACATCGGCACCATGCTGACCGCCATGCTGCCCGCGCTGTTCGCAATGGTTGCCCCACCCGGCTCGGACAACATTCCGCTGGTAGTCGGTGGGCTGGCCTTCTTCATCACCGGCGTGTGCGCCCTGGCGGCCTACATTGCCCCGGAAACCCACCGCCTGGCAATGGACGACCTGGGCAACCCAGACGCCAAGCCGATGGAAAAGGCTGCCTATGAAGCCAGCCGTAAAGGTAGCTTTCAGGCGGTGAGCCACTGATAGATTGCAGGGGCTGCCTTGCAGCCCCTTCGCGGGCAAGCCCGCTCACACAGGTACCGTACAGGCTTCAACCCTGATGCGATCCCTAGAGAGCGGGCTTGCCCGCGAAGGCTTCAGCCCTTGATCACGTCCTGCAGACGTGCCCACAGCCGCTGCACATCCCCCCGCTCGGTCGGCAGCGCACCAATCGAAACCCGCACCATCCACCGCCCGTCCAGTGTAGCCGGCGTCACATAAGCATCGCCGGATGCATTCAGCCGCTCGGCCCAACCCTTGGTATGCGCATCCAGCGCCTCCCCTTCAAGCCCCGCCGGTCGATGGCGAATGCACAAGGTTTGCAGCTGTACTGGCGCCAACACTTCCCACTCCGCTGCCGCCTCGACCTGCCCCGCCAGCCACTGGGCATTATCCAGGTCACGCCGCAGCCGCGCCTGCAATGCATCGACACCCTCGCTGCGCAACATGAACCACAGCTTCAACGCACGGAACCGACGGCCCAGCGGAATGCCCCAGTCGCGCAGGTTCTTCACCTCGCCATCCACCGCCGACTGCAGGTAGCTGGGATTGGTGCTCATCACGCGAATCAGGTGCTGCGGATCGCGCACGTAGTAGATCGAGCAATCGAAGGCCACACCCAGCCATTTGTGCGCGTTGACCACCACCGAATCGGCCAGCTCGATGCCGTCCCACATCCAGCGGCACTCGGGCAGGATCATCGCCGAGCCGGCCATGGCCGAATCAACGTGCAACCACAGCCCATTGGCCTGGGCGATTTCGCCCACCGCGCGCAGCGGGTCGAGGGCAGTGGTCGTCGTGGTGCCGGTGGTGGCAACCACGGCGCACGGCTGGTTGCCGGCAGCCAGGTCCTGTTCGATCGCCGCCTGCAGTGCTTCTGGGCGAAGGGCGTAGCGGTCGTCGGTGGGGATCAGGCGGATATTGTCGCGGCCAAAACCTGCCAGCAGTGCAGCCTTGTCCACCGAGCTGTGGGCGTGGGCGCTGACATACACGATCAAAGGCTTGGGCTCGGCCTGCAGGCCACCACGTACCAAGGCGTAGTCAGTGGCGCGTTCACGGGCACTGATCAGCGCCACCAGGGTGCTGGTCGAGGCAGTGTCCTGGATCACCCCACTCCACTGGCCAGACAGGCCAAGCAACTGGCGCAGCCAGTCGAGGGTGGTTTCTTCCAGTTCGCTCAGGGCCGGGCTGGATTGCCAGGACAGGCCCAGCACGCCCAGACCGGTACTGAGGAAGTCCCCCAACACCGAGGACAGGGTGCCATTGGAAGGGAAATAGCCATAGAAATCCGGGTGCTGCCAATGGGACAGGCCGGGCATGACCAGGTTATTGACGTCGTCGAGAATGGCCGCGAAAGGTTCGCCTTGTTGAGGGGCAGTTGCGGGCAAGGCGGCCTTGAGATAGCCAGGTTCGACCTGGGCCATGACCGGGCGTTCGCCCACGGTCTGGCGGTAGTCGGCAATCAGGTCGATCAGTTGGTGGCCGTACTGGCGGAATTGTTCGGGGGTCACGCTAGCTCTCCTGGGGTTATCCATTGCCTGTGCTGGCCCTTTCGCGGGTAAACCCGCGCCTACAGCCGCGAAGAAGCCGCACAATCAACACAATGCCCCAGTCTAGGCACCTATCCCCAGCCGAATAACCCCCGCTTCACGCATAGCTGCTATGGCAAACCCGCATGCCCACCCTGCACCCCGAACTGCGACTGACGCCACAGCTCGAACACCCGGTTGCGCAACCAGCGGTGCTCGGCCGAAGCCTGCAGGCGCTGATGCCACACCACCCAATAGCGCTGGCTGTGGTCAATGAAGCCCAGTGGCCGCCAGGCCAGGTGATGTAAACGGCACAACTGCCGGGCAATATGCTCGGGGACCGTGGCCACTGCCTGACTGTTGGCAATCACTTGTACCGTGGCGCAGAAGAACGGCACTTCCAGGCTGACCCGTCGCTGCAGGCCCTGTGCACGCAAGTGCCGGTCGATGAAGCTGTCCTTGTCGCCACCGCCCGAAATGCGCACATGCTTGTACGCCAGGTAGTCGGCCTGGCTGAGCGCGGCCTGCGCGGCCAACGGATGATCCTGGCGCATCAGGCATACCGCGCGGTCCTCACCCAGCAGCCGTCCGTGCAGGTTGGGCGGCGACTCGTCGAACAAGGTGGTCGCCAGGTCGATTTCTCCGCTGGCCAGCAAGGCGTACTGGCCGGCCTGCCAGGTGCGGTACTCCAGCGACACACCTGGCGCTTCGCGCTCCAGCGCCGCCACCAGCAGCGGCAGCATGTGCTCGGCCACATAGTCCGAAGCGGCCAGGCAGAACCGCCGCTCGCAACGCGCCGGGTCGAAGATGGCGGGCTGGCGCAGCGCGTGCAGTTCTTCGAGCACCTGGCGCAAAGGCTCGACCAGGGCTTCGGCGTGTTCGCTAAGCACGTAACCACGCCCTTGGCGCACCAGCAATGGATCATCGAAGGCTTCGCGCAGGTGGGCCAACTGGCGGCTCAGGGCCGATTGGCTGACACCCAGGCGCTCGGCCGCGTGGCTGAGGTTTTTAAGCTGCAACAGGTGGTCGAGGGTACGCAGGTGGGCGAGGCTGAGGGAGGCGAAGGTGGGGTTCATGCAGGCTCCCTGCGGTGGAATTCAAGGGCCCTCTCGCGGGCAAGCCCGCTCTCACAGGGTTCTCACATCGTTCAGCATCGTGAAAAACCTGCGGGAGCGGGCTTGCCCGCGAACAGGCCGCAACGCGGCCCCGACGATTACTCGGTCAGGCCAACATAGACGTTCTGCACGTCATCGTGCTCGTCGATCGCCTCGAGGAACGCTTCGACCTCGGCCAACGCTTCAGCACTCAGGCTGGCCGCGCTTACCGGGTTTTTAGGGGTGTAGCCGATTTTTGCTGCGGTCACGGTGAAACCATGCTCTGGCAGGGCCTTCTGCACCGCGTCCAGGTCGGTGGTGTCGGTGATGAACAGGGTCGAGCCCTCTTCTTCACCTTCCTCGAAGTCCTGGGCACCGGCTTCGATCGCGGCCATTTCCGGATCAGCGTCAGCGCTCGCAGGCGTGGCTTCGATCAGGCCGACATGGTTGAAGTCCCACGCTACCGAACCGCTGGCACCCAGCTGGCCCTTGCGGAACAGCACGCGGATCTGCGCGACGGTGCGGTTGATGTTGTCGGTCAGGCACTCGACGATCAGCGGTACCTGGTGCGGTGCGAAACCTTCATAGCTCACCGCATGGTATTGCACGGCATCACCGTCCAGGCCAGCGCCCTTGCGGATTGCCCGATCCAGGGTCTCGCGAGTCATTGAAGCTTTCTTGGCTTGCACGATGGCCAGGCGCAGGCGCGGGTTCATGTCGGGATCGGCACCCGACTTGGCCGCGATCTGGATTTCCTTGGACAGCTTGCCCATGATCTTGCCTTTGGCATTGGCCGCTGTTTCTCTATGTTTGGCTTTCCACTGTGCGCCCATGTCGACTCTCTTGTTTCAGCGGCCGGTTCAGGAAGCGACCGGCCAAAAGTGGGTGCATTTTATACGCCCTCGAGCATGGGATCGACAAGAAATCTCATCAGCCTTTATCGGCCTTGCCCGCCGCTGCGGCAAACCGCGCCAACCGCACGTCCAGCCTTCGCGGGCGCACACCACGATCTTCGGCCTGCTCCTTGCGGCGGATGGCATTGCGCACCATCAGCGAGCCCAGGTAGCGGATCGGCTCGGGCGGGAACAGCCCCAGCGGCCCTTTGACCAGCGGCGACCGGGTCCACGGGTTGTCCAGCCCCAGCGCCAGCGACGAAAGAATCTGCCCGCCCATGTGGCACGGGCCAACACCGCTGCCGGAGTAACCAAAGCCATAGAACACGTTGCCCTGCCCGTCCAACCGACCAAAGAACGGCAGCCCGGTTACCGAGCGATCCGACGGCCCGTTCCAGCTGGCCGCCAGTGGCACCTCGGCCAAGGCCGGGAAAAAGCCGCCAAGGCTTTCGCGCAGCAACCGCCGATACGGCGACGGCTGGTCGAACACCGGCAACATGCGCCCGCCGTAGGCAAACGTGTTGCCGCCCTTGCCGAGCATCAGCCGGCCATCGGAGGTGTTGTGGTAGTAGTGCACAAAAATGCGCGAGTCGAGCACGCTGATGCCGCTGTCCAGGCCGATCTGGCGCAGCAGCTCGGGGCACGGTTCGGTAATGACCATGTCGCTGGAAACGATCGCCACACTGCGCTCGAACTGCGGGAAGACGCGCGCCATCCAGGCATTGAGGCCCAGCACTACACGGTCGGCGCGCAGCGTGCCGTGGGCCGTGCGTACCTGCACCGGGGCGCCGTGTTCCAGGCCGGTCATGGCGGTGCCTTCGTAGAGGCGCACGCCGCGCTGCAAGGCCACGCGGCGCAGGCCGCGCACCAGTTTGCCAGGCTGCACGGTGGCGGCGGCCGGCGAGAACCAGCCCTCCAGGTGCCGTGCTGAACCGGCCAGGCGCTGCACCTGCTCCAGCGGCAAGCGGCGGAACGAGTTGATGCCCTTGTGCTCCAGCGCGGCGATCACCGCGTCGGTGGCACCGACCTGCGCTGCGTTGGTGGCCGTGTACAGCGTGCCGTCCAGGCGGTAGTCGCAGTCGATGCCATTGGCCGCGCAGAACACACCGATGTCTGCGATGCTGCGCTCTGACTCGCGCACCAGCCGCACCGCCTCCGCCGCCCCGAACAGGCGTTCGAGGGTGAAGTACTTGGCCGACCAGGACAACGCACACCCCCCATTGCGGCCGCTGGCACCGGCACCACAGATGTCGGCCTCGATCAGCACCACATCCAGGGCCGGTACCGCTTCCTTGAGCATCAGTGCCGTCCACAGGCCGGTGTAGCCGCCGCCGACAATGCACACATCGCAACGGGTATCGCCTTGCAGCGGCGGGCATACCGCCTCCTGCGCCGAATCCAGGGCCTGTTGCAGCCAGAAGGGTCTCATTCGCTCGCTTTCCTTTAAGTACGCAGTGGCTTGATTGCCATGCTGGTGTTCGGTGCCACGTCGGTGCCTTGCGCGCTGCTGGCCGGGCGGCTGTTCCAGTGCGGCAGCAACACCAGCGCCGAGAACAGCGCACAGCCCGCGAACACGATGAACACCGTGACGCCGTCGAAGTAACCCGGCAGCAGCCCACCCAGCACCGCGCCCACCGAGCCACAGCCGTTGACGAAACCTGCTGCGGTGGCGCCGGCCTTGGCGGTGCCGAAGTCGATGGCTGCAGCGCCGCTGATCATCGAGTCCGGCCCGTACAGGGTCAGGCCCATGACGAACAGCAGCGCCACCACCAGCAGCACGCTGCCGGTGTGCATGGCCGCCATGAACGCCGCCAGTGTCACGGTCAGCAGCACCAGGCTGATCACGCAGGCCGGCATGCGCCGGGCGCCAAACAGTTTGTCGGAGGCCAGGCCGATCATGATCGGGCCAAGCAGCCCGGCCAGTTCGAAAGCAGTCGGGATGATTGCCGCGCCCACTTTGCCCACCGAGGGCATCTGCTCGAAGACGATCACAGGGCCCCACAGCAAGATGGCGTAGCGCGCCGGCTTCAGCAGGAAATACGCCAGGCCCAGGGTCAACACCGTGCGGTTGCGCAAGATTTCCCGCAGGGGTGCCCACACGCTGCACAGGTTGTCGGCCGGGGCCATGCTTTGCGGCTCGGGCTCAACCGCCGGCAAGCCGACGTCCTCGGGTTTGTTGCGCTGCAGGAAGAAGAACAGCACCGCCACCAGCGCCACCACGACCGCGCTGGAGAAGAACGCCGCATGCCAGGTGCCCACCAGGGTGTAGGCCCACCAGCCCGCGAACGGCGAGGCCACCAGGCCGCCGAAGGCATAGCAGGAACTCCACAGGCCCAGCACCCGCCCGCGCTGCGAAGCCGGGAAGAAGCTGCCGATGTTCTTGCACAAGCCGGCCCAGCCGGTGGATTGCGCCAGGCCCTGTACCAGCATGCAGGTGGCGAAGATCGGGAAGGTTGCGTAACTGCCCATCACCACTGCCGCCGCCGCAGAAATCAGCAACCCGCCCAGCACGACCACGCGCGGCCCGAAGCGGTCGGCAAGCATGCCCCAGGTGAATTGGCCCACGGCATAGGCGGCCAGGTAGATGGCATCCAGGTTGGCCATGGCGGCCTTGTCGAGCATGAAGCCTGGGTCTTCGGCGATGCCCAGTTTGGCCACCGAGAAGGCTTTGCGGGTGAAGTAGAAGGCGGCGTAAGCCAGCCAGGTGATGGCGAAAATCTGGATGCGCCAGCGTTTGAACGCGGCTAGGGATTGATTCATGTAAGTCTGACCTCTTGCTCAAGTGTGCCGGCAGAATGTGAAGAAACGCCTGTCTTGTTCTTGTGTTACGCACAGCGATGACGAGGCTGTCATCGGGTCAGGTGGCGCCGTGTGAGCGCCATGGCCCTGGCGGCATTCGTGGTGCCAGCGTCGGGCTGAAATCCATGGAAACAGTTGCTGTAAGATAAATAAAATCGATTTATCGTATTACACACATAAGCCCAGCTTGTTACTGAGGTCGTCATGTCGGTTTCCCACGCTCAACTCAAGGCTTTCCACGCGGTGGCCGTGCACGGCAGCTTTACCCGCGCCGCTGAAAGGCTGTTTCTTACCCAGCCTGCGGTGTCCGATCAGGTGCGCAAACTGGAGGAGCGCTTCGGCGTATTGCTGTTCCACCGCAACAAACGCTCGGTGCAGCTCACCGACCTTGGCGAGCGGCTACTGGGCATCAGCCAGCGCCTGTTCGCCTGCGAGGCCGAGGCACAAGAGCTGCTGCACGACTCGCGTGCGCTGCACACCGGCAGCCTGGTGCTGGCAGTGGATGCGCCGGTGCACGTGCTGCCGCAGATCGCCCGCTTCTGCCAGCGTTATCCGGGTATCCAGGTGAAGATCGAAACGGGCAATACCGACGAATCGCTGGCGCGGCTGTTCAGCTATCAGGCCGACCTGGCCCTGCTGGGGCGGGATGTCGACGATGAGCGCCTGCATTGCCTGCCGCTGCGTCGTGACCCGATGGTGGCGTTCGTTTCCCACCACCACCCATGGGCCAGCCGTGGCTCGATCAGCCTGGCCGACCTGGACGACACGCCACTGGTGCTGCGCGAGCCCGGCTCGGTAACGCGGCAAACGCTGGAAGAAGAGATGCAACGTGCCGGCCTGCGGATACGCGCAGCGATCCAGGTGGAGGGCCGGGAGGCGGCGCGTGAAGCGGTGGTGGTAGGGATTGGTGTGGGCGTGGTGTCGGCGGCGGAGTTCGGTGCCGATGCGCGGGTGTGTGCGTTGCCGATTGTCGATTGCCAGCGGCATTTGACCGAGACCCTGGTGTGCCTGAGCGAGCAGCGTACACGCCGGGTGGTGGCGACTTTCCTGCAGATGGTCGAGGAAGGGGTGTAGGCCTGTGCTGGCCCCTTCGCGGGCTCGCCCGCTCCCNGAAGGGGCCAGATCAGGCCACCCAACTATGCTGGGATAACCTCTATTCGTGGGCACCCCACCCATGCTCTACCGCCTTGCCGCCGACACCCTGGTGCTGCTGCACCTGGCCTTCATCCTGCTGGTGCTGTTCGGCGGGCTGCTGGTGCTGCGCTGGCGCCCTGCCCTGTTGCTGCACTTGCCGGCCCTGGCCTGGGGCCTGGCGGTGGAGTGCCTGCACCTGGGCTGCCCGCTCACCACCTGGGAAAACCGCATGCGCAATGCCGCCGGTGACGCCGGTTACCAGGGCAGCTTCGTCGAGCACTACGTCTGGCCACTGATCTACCCCACCGGCCTGACCCCGCAGATCCAACTGCTGCTGGGCACACTCGTGCTGGCGCTGAACCTCGGCATCTACAGCTACGTGGCCTGGCGCTGGCGCCGCCCTAGCGGGTAGCGATCACGAACAACCGCGGGAAGGGCAACAGGACCTTGCCATCAGAGGCCGGCGGATAATCGCGCTGCATGGCCTGCAGGTACATCTGCAGGAAGTCGGCCTGCTCCTGCTCATCAAGCCTGGCCAGATAAGGCCGCAACGCCGAGCCCTTGAACCATTCCACTACCGCTTCGGCGCCCCCCATCAACGGGTGATGATAGGTGGTGCGCCACACATCCACCCGTGCGCACAGCGGGCTGAGCAAGTCGTAGTAGAACGCCGCGTTGTGCCGTGGCGGCAGCTGCAAGTCGGCGAATTTCGCCGCCCAGGGGCCTTGGCTTGCGATCTCGCGCAACTGCCGGTGGGCCGGCTCGTCGAGGTTGTCCGGGGTCTGCACGGCCAGGCTGGCGCCTTCGCTGAGCTGGCGCACCAGGTGCGGATACAGCAAGGCGTGGTCAGGTACCCATTGCAGCGAGGCATTGGCCAGGATCAGGTCCTGCGGCTCGGGGGCAGCCCAGCCGGCAATGTCGGCAATGACCGTGCGCACACGCGGGATGCACAGCCGCTTGCGCTCACGGGCCTTGTCGATCATGTCCGGGTCGCTGTCCAGCGCCGTCACCTGGGCATCGGGGTAACGTTGCAGCAGCACTTCGGTCGAGTTACCGGGGCCGCACCCCAGGTCGGTGGCGTGGCGCACCGGCCGTGGCGGGATGGCGGCAATCAGGTCGCGTACGGCGCGTGTGCGTTCGTCTTCGAACAGGGAATACTGGTTGGCGGACCAGGCCATGTGCGGCTCCTTTGGGCGGGCAATGTGCCTAGCATATGCCATCTGTCGCCCGGCGGGACGGTTGCGAACGGATTACCCCGGAACTGATCACCTCTGCTTGAAGTCAGTCCTTGCATGCGCACGCCCTTGAAGACCTACATCGCCCTCGCCATCCTGGCCCTGATCGCTGCGGCCGCCCTGCTCGGTTCACCGTGGATGAACCAGCGTTTCCACATGCCTGCAGAAAAAGCCCAGGCCCAACAACGCGAAACGGCCGGGTCCCCAAGGGAGCCGGCCGTTTCCAGACGCGAGTGACGCTTAGTGCTGCTTGCTACCAGAGCGGATCTGGTGCACCACACCCATCGCCACCACGACCGCCGCAGCGATACCGGTGGAAATGACCAGAATCTGGTAGTCAGGCATGAAGGCCATGGTGACCAGGGCAGCCACGATGAACGCGATCACCAGGTAGGTCAGCCACGGGAACAGCCACATCTTCAGGCGTACTTCCTTGCCCTCGGCAATCAGCTTGCGGCGCATGCGCAGCTGCGAGAAGGCGATGACCAGGTACACCAGCAGGGCGATCATGCCGGTGGTGTTCATCAGGGTGTCCAGCACGTCTTTCGGGCGCAGGGTCTCGCTGAAGTTGATCAATGCACACACCACGGCCACGGCGCACGAGCCCATGATCGCGTACACCGGTACACCGGTACCGGCGCGGGTGATCTTGAAGAACGACGGCGCATCGCCACGCTGGGCCAGGGAGAACAGCATGCGCGAAGCGGTGTAGTGGCCCG
Source organism: Pseudomonas sp. 22515 (assembly GCF_052044625.1). NCBI lineage: Bacteria > Pseudomonadati > Pseudomonadota > Gammaproteobacteria > Pseudomonadales > Pseudomonadaceae > Pseudomonas > Pseudomonas sp. 22515. The sequence continues at coordinate 28,333 of NZ_JBQENN010000022.1, read as the reverse complement.
AGATCAGGCAGCTGCTCACCGAAGTCAGCACCACGAAGTTCATCAGCAGCTCGGCATACGGCACGCCCAGCAGTTCCAGGGTACGGCGATAGGCGCCATAGCCAGAAACACCCAGGTGCGGGTCGTTCCACGGTACCAGGCAGACGATCAGGAAGATCGAGCCGACGTAGAACAGGCACACACGCCAGACCACCGAGTTGGTCGCCTTGACGATCTGCGCAGCCGGGTCTTTGGCTTCGGAAGCGGCGATGGTGACGATTTCGGCGCCGAGGAAGGCGAACATCACCCCGAGCAAGGCACCGATCACAGTGGTGATGCCATTGGGCATGAAGCCTTCGGCGGTGAGGTGGCTGATGCCGCGCACTTCACCGAACTGCCAGATGTTCATCACGGCAGCGGTACACACGATCAGGAAGCAGACGATCGCAATCACCTTGATCAAGGCGAACCAGAACTCGAACTCACCGTAGTGCTTGACGTTGAAGAAGTTGACGGTGATCAGCAACAGGGTCGTGGCCAGCACGAACACGTTGACGCTGACGTCGGGGAAGAAGCCATGCAGGATCTTGCCCGCCACATAGGCTTCCCAGGCCATGAGGATGACCCAGTACCACCAGTACAGCCAGCCGATGGTGAAACCGGCCCAACGGCCAATGGCGCGGTCGGCGTAGGTTGAGAACGAGCCGGTGTCAGGCGAGGAAGTCGCCATTTCACCCAGCATGCGCATGATCAGCACCACCAGGATGCCGCCTGCCAGGTAGGCCAGGACAGCGGCTGGGCCGGCACTGTGGATTACGCTGCCGGAACCGACGAACAAGGCGCCGCCAATAACCCCGGCGATCGACATCATCGTCAGGTGGCGCGACTTCAGCGAGGCACTGAGCTTGCTCTCGTGCCTGCTTTTCGCGGTGGTGGTTGTGGATGTTGCGTCCATCAGTTGTGTACCCCGTGCTTCTTTTTATCCAAGGAAAACTGTGAAACCCCGATGGCTGGCGATTTCACCTGTACATCAGTGCTAATGCGGGCAGGATGGTGTGAACTTACACACGCAGGCCTTCCATGGCGGCCTGCTGACGCGCCCCAGGGCGACTGCCTGAGGCGAACTGAACATGCTTTATGTGGCGATATCCGACACCTAATGTAAAAATGTCCAACGCAGAGAGCCATGCACAGTGGCATGAATCTCGCACTGCACTGTATAGGTCGCCCATGCAGTACACCCTGCAGACGCCAGGCGATACGCACCCTGAAGGCCCCGAATGTTCGAATTACATCCAGACTCCTCTACCCCGCTGGTCAACCAGATCATCGATGGGCTGCGCGAGCTGATCGACAACCAAACCCTCAAGCCAGGCGCCAAGGTCCCGTCGATCCGCGCCTTTGCCGCCAGCTATTCGGTGAGTACCTTCACCGTGGTCGAGGCCTACGACCGCCTGGTCGCCCAGGGGCTGCTGGTGAGCCGTGGCAATGCGGGGTTCTTCGTCAACCGTGCGGCGGGCGAACTGCTGGAGCAGCACAACACCGAGGCCGACACCAGTCGACCAACGTTCAACTCCGAGTGGTACCTGCAGCAGATTTTCGAAATCCGCCAGTTGCCGTACAAACCGGGGTGCGGCTGGCTGCCCAACGACTGGATGTACGAAGACGGCCTGCGCCGCGGCCTGCGCCAGGTGGCCGGCAGCCCGCTGGAGTTGTCGGGGTACGGCGACCCCATGGGCCTGATGGAGCTGCGTGCGCTGACCGCCCAGAACCTGCAACAAGAGCTGTCGATCGTCGCCAACCCAGCACAGCTGATGCTCACCCACGGCGCCAGCCAGGCCCTGGACCTGGCCGCACGCACACTGGTACGCCCGGGCGATGTGGTGCTGGTGGACGACCCCGGCTACCCGAACCTCATGAGCATCCTGCGCACCCAAGGCGCAACCCTGGTAGGCGTGCCGCGCACCCCGGCCGGCTACGACCTGAACCAGCTGGAGCAATTGCTCACCCACCACCGCCCGACGGCGTTCTTCACCCAGCCGCACCTGCACAGCCCGACGTGCTCGCGCACCCCGCTGCCGCAGTTGCACCGCCTGCTGCAGCTTGCCAGCCAGCATGGCTTCCGCCTGGTGGAGAACAACCTGTACGCCGACATGGTCGCCGAGCCGCAGCCATGCCTGGCCAGCCTCGATCACCTGCAGCAGGTGGTGTACGTGGGCAGCTACTCGAAGAGCATCTCGCCCAACGTGCGGGTCGGCTACATGCTGGCCAATCCTGAGCTGATGCAGAAACTGCTGCACCTGAAAATGCGTTCGGGCCTGACCACTTCGCAGGTGATGGAGCGCGTGGTGTACGCCGCGATCATCGACGGCCGCTGGCGTAAGCACCTCAAGCGCCTGCGCCAGCGGCTGGCCGAGGCGCACCAGGAAGTTGGCCGGCATCTGCATCGATTAGGCTTCGAACTGTTTACCGAATCGGATGAAGGCATGTACATCTGGACCCGCCACCCGGCCATTCCCGACAGTGCCGCGTTGCTGGATGATGCGCTGGAGAAAGGCATCATGCTTGGGCCTGGGCAGTTGTTCATGGTCGACGCCAAGGCGACCGGGTGGATGCGCTTCAACGTGGCGTTCAGTACGGACCCGGCGATGTGGGAGTTGTTGGAGAAGGTCTTCGTCAAGCATGTGCGCCGGAGTGGGATGTAGTTCGCCACGACATCCGCACCGCCTGTGGGATTGAGCGCCGCCCGCGCGCCACGACATCTCACAGACGTTGAAGATGTTGTGGCCTGCACTTATTGGCTCCATCACCCCCTTCGCGCTTGCTCCTCTCGCCCCCAAATATTCCTGGCGCGTTAGAGCCTGTGACTACAAGGAGCAGGTGCAGGAAAGTGACTGGGGCAGGGAGCAGGTTTGAACTGTGTGATCAAAGAAGTTAAGAAGAAGTGTTGCGCCTCATGAGCCACCGAATTATAAAGACTGCATCTACTGCTTCCCGCCAGAGTCAGGCCTACCGCCACTGTATGTGGTTTTCAATTCTCCCTATCCCGGCGTGAGAATTATAGGGGCTTACAGCTGACACCCCTACAACCTGGACAAAGCCGGGGGGCCCAATCGAACGAATGGATTGGAGAGAGGCCCGGATCACAGCAGGCGGCGTCGAGTTAGTCAAATTACAAACAAGTCGACTTCTGCCGTCAGGCGCGAACAAAATGATGATAGATAGACTCGAAAAAAATCTACAGCGCACACTACAAGCAACCGACATCGACAAGCGATTTTTCATACATGAAATAAGGGGGCTTGAGCACCTCCGCGCCCTTGGCATTGCTGATAAAATTCTACCAACTGATGGCGGCGAGACTTGGAACAATATTCACGCAGCCACTTTTGAAGACTATCAGCCTGAATCAGACGCCGAGCTATTATATACAGCGCAAGCGCTAGAAGCAGAGGTAATCCAGCTTGAGCGGGAAAACCATGGATACCATTCACGATGTAATTAAAAACGAATCTCCTACGAATGTAATTTTATTTTTCACCAGAGGCACTGGCATCTCCCACCCGCAACTAGACAGGCTTTACACCCAGAACTATTGGATTCACTTAGGTGACTGCATTGGCCTCATCGAACTGATCAGAAAAATGACGAGCGACGGCTTGATTGAGCAAAAAGCCGGTGGATATGTGAAAGGTCCAAAATGGACTGCACCAAAATTCATGCTCGAAAATAAGTACACTTTCAATCAAAGTTGACAGCACACCAGCGGGCGTTGGCCGGCGTACCCGGTGCGGTGCAGTTCGTCGGCGACACTGACGCCATCGGCATCGCGAATGGCCAGCGCCTCGGCCAGCGCGAGGCTGCCAGTGAACACCGCCGAGCCGAACAGGGCCGGGATGAAGCGCGCGCCCTCCTCGTTGGTCCATACGGCAATGTCCAGTGGCTTGCGGGTTTGGATGTCCAGGTCGCTCAGGCGCCGCACCACTTGACCGAGGCCTGATGCCACAACTTGGATCCCATCTTGTGACAAGGTATGCTAGGCAATAGCTAAACGCCACTACCCAGGCAGGCTTGGTGCCTGTCTTCAAGGATGAGCCCTTTGCCCAGCCACCCGACCCGCCACACCATCGCCCGCCAGTGGCAACTGCTCAAGTTACTGCCCGGCCGCCACCCAGGCATGAGCTCCACCCAGTTGCAGGCTGCCCTGACAACCGTGGGCCATTCCACCAGCAAACGCACCGTCGAGCGCGACCTGGTGGAGCTCGCCGCACTGTTCCCGCTACAGTGCAACAGTAAAGGCATGCCTTATGGCTGGTACTGGCAACCGGGCTTGAGCCTGGGCGAAGCGCAGCAGCTGCAACCCGACGCACTTACCCCCCCGACACACGTTGTACTGTATGCCTGGGTCGATGACGCGCTGGCCCGCCGCCTGGAACAGTCACCCCTGTCCGTCGATATGCAACTGACGCCGCAGGCTGGCGGCGGCGCCGCGCTGGTGGCCACCGTCGACGACAACCGCGCGCTGATGGGCTGGCTGCTGTCCCAGGCGGGTTCGATCCGCATCCAGGCGCCGCAGGCGCTACGTGCGGCCATGATTGAACAATTGCGCCAGAGCCTGGCGCTGCATGAGGGCGAAGGCGGCTGCAAGCAATAGCGCCAACGGCGTCAGTAGGTTCCTGGATACGCCCCGCCATCGATCAGCAGGTTCTGCCCGGTGATGTACCCGGCATGCGCACTGCACAGAAATGCGCAATACGCGCCAAACTCCGCGGCTTCGCCAAAACGCGACGCCGGAATGGCCTTGCGCCGTGCCTGGGCAGTGACTTCCACATCACCACCCGCCGCCTTCAAGGTCTTTTGCAGGCGCGCCGTGTCGAACGCCCCAGGCAACAGGTTGTTGAGTGTCACATTGCGGCCCGCCAGGCGCTGCTGCCGGGCCAGGCCGGCAATGAATCCGGTCAGGCCACTGCGGGCACCGTTGGATAAACCCAGCATGTCGATCGGTGCCTTCACCGCGCCGGAGGTGATGTTCACCACCCGGCCAAAACCCCGTTCGGCCATGCCATCGACCACCGCCTTGATCAGCTCGATGGGCGTGAGCATGTTGGCGTCCAGCGCCTTCAGCCAGTCATCACGCTCCCAATCACGGAAGTCCCCCGGTGGCGGGCCACCGGCGTTGTTGACCAGAATGTCGACCTGCGGGCAGGCCGCCAACAGCGCCAGGCGCACCTTGGGATCGGCCACATCACCTGCCACGGTATGGACCTCGATGCCCGGGCAGGCCCTGCGCAACTCGCTGGCGGTCTGCTCCAGGGTGGCCTGGGTACGGGCATTGATGACCAGGTTGACGCCTTCTTTGCCCAGCGCTTCGGCGCAGCCTTTGCCAAGGCCTTGGCTGGCCGCGCAGACGATGGCCCAGCGGCCGGTGATGCCTAGATCCATTGGTTTGCTCCTAGATGCAATCAGGGTTACAGGGTGACTGACAGGCACTGCCGGGGGGCAATCTAGAGCACAGGACAGGGCCACCGATAATGAAAAGAACTGATCCACCGATAACCGCCGCTTATCCCAACCAGCGCTTCGACAACGGGCTGGGAATAGAGGGGTAGCGTCACACTTCACCCGCCGTCAGTTCCTCCACCAGCAATCGTGCCGCAGGCGATAACGGCGCCGCGACCCGGTGCACGATGCCGAACGGCTCGCTCAGCGCCCGTAGCGGCACCGCCAGCGACACCAGCAACCCGCGCTGCTCGGCAAAGGCCGCCACTGCACGGGGAATGACCGCCACCAATGTCGGGTCATCTTCAAGCAGCATGAAGGTGGCGAAGGTGGAGAAGGTCTCCAGCGGATAACGCGACACCGCCACCCCAGCCTCGCTCAACTCGCGTTCCAGCGCTTGGCGCATGGGCATGTTAGCCGGATAAACCACCCAGCGATAATGGCTAAGGTCGCTGATCTTGAGTGCCGCCACCCCGGCCAGCGGATGCTGCGGATGCGCGACCACCGCCAGCGGCTCCTGGGCCAGTTCGACAAAGCCATATTCCGCCGCGTTGCGGCCCAGCCCTGGCCGGCAGATAGCCAAGTCCAGGCGCCCTTCGTCCAGCTGGACGAGCAGGTTGGCGCTGGTATTCTCGGCGATTTCCACTGCCAGTTGCGGCTGTTTGCGGCGCAAGCGCCCGAGGGCGCTGACCAGTGTGGGCATAGCCCCCATGATACTGCCCACCGCCAGCCGCCCGCCCTGGCCTTGGACGATGCCCAACACCTCTTCGCGCAGATGCCCCAGGTCACTGTGGATCAGCCGCGCGTAGCGCACCACGCAGCGGCCCACGTCGTTGGCAACCAGGCCGCTGGGCATTCGCTGGAACAACGGTACGCCCAGCACCTCCTCGACCTCGCGCAGGGCCTTGGTGGCACCGGGCTGGGAAATGGCCATGGCTTCAGCTGCCTTGTGCAGCGAGCCGCAGCGGTCCAGCTCGATCAGCAAACGCAACTGGCGCAGGCGCAGGCGAGAAAAAATGGCGTCCAGAGAAGGGATCATCAGGCAGGCTCGGCAGGGGGTTCGTCATGCCGAGCACTATAGAGGGTCGTCTGCGGGGGCGTGTTGCGTTTTCAGCAAATGACCCTTGATCGCAGAACACATGCACGCATCTTTCTGCAGGCTGTTTTACCGCGGGCCACGACGTGCCAGGCAGGCATAGGCCAAGCCCAGTACGCTGGCCGCCAGTATGCCAAGCAGCATCATCAGCTCACGGCTGTAACGGGCAACCATGGCCGGAAAACCGATGACCTCGCGGTACACCTGCACATTGGCCTCACCATCGGCATGGCTGATACTGACCCCACCATGGCGGATCTGCGAGTAGTCGGCATCGAAATACACCCACACCTTGCAGGTGCCACCAGGCTCGATAGCCGGGATATCAACCTGGGCAATGGCGGTTTCCAGCAGCGTGTCGTTGCCGGCAGCATCGCGCACCTGCACCAGGCCCTTGGCTGGCAGGCGGATTTTCACCTGCCGGACCTGCGCATCACCACTGTTGTGCAGTTCGATCAGCAGGCCGGTACGGTGGTCGACCAGCCCGGCCTCGAAAGGCTTGGCGAACAGCTGGGCATAAGGGGCCTGCGCCATTTCGATGAGCCGCTCGACCTGATCATGGCCCAGCTGGCCTTGAACGATACCGTTGATTTGCCCCTGCAACTGCTCGTACTTCAGTTGTTCGCTGGCCTTGCTGATCCGCTCGCTGAACTGGCTGGGGTAAGTGAGGTAGGCATAGGTCAGTGACGCCTCAAGGCGCGGATTGCCCCTGAGCAACGCGTAGGCGGCCAACAGGACCATCAGGCCGATCAGCACGGCGACGAGAAGCTTCCCCACCTTGTCCCAGCTCAATGCATGCTTCCTTCTGTCGTGTTACAGACGATTAAACCGCCCAAGGGTGCCAAGTTCGCGCCCCCCAGGCAAGCCTGGCTAGGCTTCGCCCCCGCCTTCGCGCGCCTGACGTATCTGCAGCAGCTGGCCGTCGATCAGTGACTTGGCCATCCCCGCCAGGTAGTACGTGGCCTTCATCATCACCTGGCGGTCGTCAGGCCTGTCGATGGCCCTGCGGGTGATCTCGGTGATGCAGCCCATGATGCCCGAAGCTTCCATCAGTGCGGTGCGTATTGGCAGTTGCGGTTTCATTTGCACCAGTTCGGCATCGCTGTTGCCAAAGCGGCTCGCGGCTTGCACGACATAGGGCTTGCTGCTGTTTTTCGGCGTTTCGCTGTCCATGTCCATTCCTCAAGGTTAGGCGCTTGCCGAGGCTAGGCCGCTGCCTACCCCATTACAATGACAAAGGGGTGGAAAGGGTCACTTTAGGAAATGGACTACAAGAACCCTGCACAGGGAGCGCCGAGCCCCCGCTCAGCCCCCTTGACCCGCCCCCGGCAGTGGCGGACGATCAACCTCCCCCACACAAGGACGAACACCATGCTGCGGATACTGGGAAGAGCCTCTTCCATCAATGTGCGAAAAGTCCTGTGGGCCTGCGCCGAATTCGAGATCGCGTTCGAGCGCGAAGACTGGGGTTCTGGCTTCAAGGCCACTGACAGCACCGAGTTCCTCGCGCTGAACCCCAACGCCATGATTCCGGTAATCCAGGACGGCGACTTCACCTTGTGGGAATCCAATAGCATCATCCGCTACCTGGCCAGCCGCTACGGCGCCACCGCGTTCTATCCCGGCGAGGCCCAGGCGCGGGCGAGGATCGACCAGTGGATCGACTGGCAGGCCTCGGACCTTAACCGCTCTTGGAGCTACGCGTTCATGTCGCTGGTCAGGCATTCGCCCGCTCACCAGGACCCGCAAGCACTGGCTGCCGGTTGTGCCGAGTGGTCACGCTACATGCGCATCCTCGACCGCCAGCTGGCCAGCACCGGTGCCTATGTGGCCGGCAGCCAGTTCACCCTGGCCGACATCCCGATCGGCCTGTCGGTCAACCGCTGGTTCGAAACGCCGTTCGAGCACCCGCACCTGCCCGCGGTGCGCGATTATTACGAGCGCCTGAGCGAGCGCCCTGCCTATCACCTGCATGGCCGAAACGGTACCCCGTAGTACCCGCAAGGACGTGTATCCAGGGGCGCAAAGCGCCCCAAGGTTCTGGCCTGTTACAGCGCAACCTGCCGCCCGGCTACCACCCCTCGCCCACGCCAGGCAAGCAGCAGCACCAGCACCAGCCCCAGCGCCGCCATCGCAGCCCCCGCCAGGGAAATCGCCGGGTAGCCCAGCCCCGCGTTGATCACCGCGCCGCCCAGCGCCGCACCGATCGCATTGCCCAGGTTGAACGCGCCAATGTTCACCGCCGAGGCCAGGTTGGGCGCATCCTTGGCCGCTTCCATGACCCGCATTTGCAGCGGCGGCACCAGGGCAAAGCTGGCCGCCCCCCAAACCAGGATCGCCAGGGCAGTCGGCAGCGGCCAGTCCAGTACCAGCGGAAACACCAGCAGCACGGCAATCAGCCCAGCCAGTGACAGGATCAGGGTACGATCGATCGAGCGGTCCGCCGCCTTGCCGCCCCACACGTTGCCCAAGGTCAGGCCGACACCGAACAGCACCAGCATGGCCGTCACGAAAGGGGTGGACGCCGCCGCTTCATGCTGCAGGATCGGCGCAATGTAGGTGAACACCGTGAACATGGCGCTGGAACCCACCACGGTCAGCAACAAGGCCGCCAGTACCGGCCTGCGGCCCAGCACTCGGATCTCGGCCAGGGCACCCTCGCCCTTGGGCGACGCAACATTGGGCAGTGCGTACCAGAGCGTGGTCATCGCCACCAGGCCAAGCCCGGCAATCCCCCAGAACGCCGTGCGCCAACCCAGCATTTCACCCAACCAGGTCGCCAACGGCACGCCGCCGATGGTGGCCAGGGTCAACCCCATGAACATTGCAGCCACGGCCCCGGCGCGCTTCGCCGGCGGCACCACACTGGCCGCGACGATCGAGCCGATGCCAAAGAAGGCGCCGTGGTTGAGTGAAGTGACCACGCGGGCCACCAGCAGGCTGGCGTAGTCGCTGGCCAGGGCCGACATCAGGTTGCCCAAGGTGAAAATGGCCATCAGCCCGATCAACAGGTAACGGCGCGGGATCTTCACCGTGGCCAGGGTCATCAGCGGCGCGCCGATCAGCACGCCGATGGCATAGGCACTGACCAGCAGCCCGGCAGCAGGGATGGAAACGCCAAGGTCGGTAGCGATACTGGGCAACATGCCCATGGGGGCGAACTCTGTAACGCCGATGCCGAAGGCACCGATGGCGAGTGCGATAAGCGGTGGATTGATACGCATGGCAAGCTCCTTATCTATGCCGCAAATGCTACGATCCGTTTAAAATGCGCACTAGACTGCATTTTTGCGAACCACCTTTGCTTGAGAGGCACAAATGGACTTCAGTGGCAGATCCGGCGAGATGGAGATTTTTGTCAAGGTGGCGCAAGCGGGCAGCCTGTCTGCTGCCGCCCGAGCGCTAGGCCTGACGCCCTCGGCGGTCAGCCGCATTCTCGCCCGCACCGAACAGCGCCTGGGTACCCGCCTGCTGCTGCGCACGACCCGGGCGCTCACCCTCACCCCCGAGGGAGAGGCCTACCTGCGCGGCGCACGGCGGGTGCTGGCGGACATGCTGGAAGTGGAAGAAGCCATCACTGACCAAGGCGTGCCACGCGGGCGCTTGCGGGTCAGCGCTGCGCTGGGCCATGCCCGGTTGACCGTAGTGCCGCTGCTGGCGGCCTTCAGCGCACGCTACCCGCAAGTGCTGGTTGACCTGACCCTCAGCGACGAGGTGGCTGACATTCTCGGCGGCCAGGCCGACGTGGCACTGCGCTTCGGTCACCTGCCGGACAGCTCGTTGAGCGCTCGCGCCATTGGCGAGACCGGCCAGGTAGTGGTGGCCTCGCCCGATTACCTGCAACGCCACGGTACCCCGCTTGAACCTGAAGACCTGGCCCGGCACAACTGCCTGCGCTTCAACTTCCGCCGCGCGATGCCCGACTGGCCGTTTCACCGCGACGGGCATACATTCTCACTGAAGGTTAAAGGGAATATCGAATGCAGCAGCGGCGAAGCGCTGGCGCAGCTGGCCAGGCTGGGCGCCGGCGTGGCGCGTATCGGCACCTTTACCGTGGCCGATGACCTGGCCAGCGGGCAACTGGTGCCGTTGCTGGAGGCTTACAACCCGGGTGATCGGGAACCGATTCATGCGGTGTTCGTCGGCGGCCCGGCGATGCCGGCGCGGGTGCGGGTGTTTGTGGATTTTCTGGTGGAGCAGCTATCTGGCGGCCTGTAGGGTCGGCCTCATGTCGCGACAGGGCCGCCCACGCGCGCCCTGATCAGTCTCATCGCGCTTGCATGCCGGCCAGGATAAAGCCCATGAACCGCCGCACATCCGCCCGGTGTGCCGTCATGTCCAGCGGCTCGCGGCTGCAAAGGCGCAGCAACTGAAGGTGCCCGTAATCGTTGATCAGGAACGCCGCATAGCCCACGTCCAGCCCAGCCGCCAGCCTGCCGCTGTCGCACAAGTCCTGTAGCAGGCATTTCAACTCGTTGACCAACGCGTCGTTGACGCGCCTGTAGGCATCCGGCACGCCCTGCTGCTCAGCCCCCAGCAACGGCAGCAACGGCGGCAATATCTCGCGCCAGAGCGGTGCAGGCAGCACCTCGAATGCGTAATCGGTCAAGTGCGCTTCGTAGCAGCACAGGGCCTCCAGCGCATCGTCGAATTCCGGCAGGCGCCGCCGGGCTTCGGTCACCGCCCGGTGGTCGGCCTCGCGGAGCTTCTCCAGCAAAATTTCCTGCTTGCTGCCGAAATAAGCAAACACCGTGGGCACCGACACTGCGGCCAAGCGCGCGATCTGCTCCATGGTGGTGGTCTGGTAACCCTGCGTTTCAAACAGGCCTAGCGCCGTTCGGCTGATGGTTTCACGACGCATCGCCTTCTGCTGCTCGCGCAGTCCGCTCACATTCACACCTTTTTCGAATCGTACACGTCGGCGCACAGCATAACGCAAAGCTGCGCCGTAAAAATATTTTATTGACTAAAAGTTTTAATGAACTCAAAACTAATGCTCCATTCTGACCTGGGAGTTGCCATGTCCACCGCCGCAGACCTCATTATTCACAATGCCCGCATCTACACGGTCGACCCGCACAGGCCTTGGGCTGAGGCGGTGGCCATCTGCGGCGAACGCATCGTTTGCGTGGGCGACCACGGCAGCGTCATGGCATACGCCGGCCCTGCCACACGCCTGCTGGATGCCGGCGGCAAACTGGTGCTGCCGGGCTTCGTCGAGTCTCACTGGCATTTTTCCTCTACCGCCTTTGCCTTTCAGGCGCTGGTCAACCATACCGACCCGCTACAGGTGCTGGCCCTGCTCCAGGCCTACGTCGAGGCCAACCCCTGTGAAAAAGCCATTACCGGCATGGGCTGGATCCAGCCATTGATGCCTGGGCATATGTTGCGCCGCGAAGTACTGGATGCCATCTGTGCGGACAAGCCCGTGTGCCTGCTGTCCACCGACTATCACACCATGTGGGTCAACAGCTTCGCCCTGAACGCTGCCGGCATCGACCGCAACACCCCGCCAGTAGAAGAGGGCGCCAGCTGGTTCGAAAAGGACCCGATCACCGGCGAGCCCACGGGTGTGATCATTGACTGCGCCGCCTATTCGCTGCTGATGCAACGTCTGAGCGAAGCCGGCTACCTACCGACAGGCATCGACCTGTACCTGCGCTCGATTCCTTTTTGGCAAGAGAAACTGGTGGCGGCCGGGATTACCACGGTATTCGATGCCGGGTTCCTCGACCCCGCTGGCGACCAGTCGCTGCTGTATGAAACCCTGCAGCAACTGGAGCGTGAGGAGCGCCTGAAACTGCGGGTGGTCGGCAGCTACATCAACATGGGCACCGAGGACGATCCGGTCACGCGGCTGCAGGCCATGCGCGAACGCTACGACTCGCCGCTGGTCAAGGCGCAGACCCTCAAGCTGATGCTGGACGGGACCGAGCTGAACCACACCGCGTTCCTGCTCGAGCCCTATTGCGACAAGCCACACAGCTGCGGGTCGACGACCATGCCCGAGGAAGTGTTCGAGGGCCATGTGCGCAAGGCCGACGCCCTCGGTATCGACGTGATGGTGCATGCAGTGGGCGATGCCGCCGTGCGCATGGCGCTGGACGTGTTCGAGCGCACGTTCTCCAGCAATCCGCCCCGCGACCGTCGTCACGTCATCACTCACGCCTTTCTCACCCACCCCGACGACATACCGCGCTTTCGCCGTATCGGCGTCATGGCCAACACCCAGTTGCAGTGGGGCGTGGTCGATGCCTACGCCGAGGCCATCCAGCAGACCTATGGCTACCCACGCTGGGCGTCGATGTATAAATTCCGCAGCTTCATCGACCAAGGTGTGACCGTGTCCATCGGCATGGACGGCCTGGTGTGCCAATGCCGATGCCAGCACAAGCCGGTGGAACACATCGAATCGGGCCACACCCGCCAGCTTAGTGGCGAACCCGATGCCCCTGTGATGCCCGATGCCGACGAGCGCCTGAGTATCCCGCAACTGATCGCCGCCTATACCCTCAACGGTGCATACCAACTGGGCCTGGAACGGGAAATCGGTTCGATCACCGTTGGCAAGCGTGCCGACATCATCGTGCTGGAGCAGGACCTGTTCGAACTGGACCGCTACCAGATCGGCAATACCGAAGTAGCGCTGACCGTAATGAACGGCCGCATCACCCACGACGCAGGTACCCTGCCCCGCGCCTGACCCCGGACCCGACCATGCACAACAATAACAACACCCTGCTTCTGCGTGCTGCGCTGATCTACATCGCCGCCACGGCCTTGATCATCATTGGCGTACAACCCATCTTCATCGGCCTGCTGGCCGAGCGGTTGCATCTGGACCTTAGCCAACAGGGCTGGGTACTTTCCAGTGAAATGAGCGGAACACTGCTCGGCTGCCTGCTGCTATCAATACCAAGGCGTCATCCAAGTGGCCGTGGGCTGTACCTGGCGGCAGCCTTTGCAGCGCTGATGTTGAACCTCCTCAGCGCTGCGCTGGACACTTTGACGAACCTGATTCTGTGCCGTTTTGCCTGTGGTATCGCTGCGGGCCTGCTGTATGCCGGGTCGATCAGCGGGCTTGGCCGGCTGCCGGGCCAGGATCGCTCGTACGGCCTGTCGCTGCTGATTCAAACCGCTGTCTTTGCCCTGTACGCGACCTGTCTGCCACAACTGGCAGAGCAGTTCGGTCACCGCACGGCGATTGCATCACTGGGTTTCTGGTTCGTGCTGGTCGCTATGGCTGCGTTGTTCATTCCGGTACGGCTGCAGCGTGTAACCCCCGTGCGCCTGGCGCAGCCAGGCGGCGGCTCAGCGATTATCGGGCGCTACGCCCTGCTGGGGATGCTGTGCCTGCAGTTGGCGATCTATTCGTTGTGGGGGTTTGTCGAACAGTTGGCGCGCGAACGTGGCATCGAGGCGGTGGATGTGGGCTGGGCGTTCGGGCTGGGGATACTGGGTGGCTTGCCTGGCGGCGCCCTGCCCAGCCTGCTGGGCGCACGGGTGAGCCGCGGCCCGATGATCGGCCTGGGCTCGCTGGTAGTGCTTGTGTCAATCACCCTGCTGGCGCGCTATACACATGATGCCGATCAGCTGTGCATGGCACTGTTTCTGATGAACTTCGGCTGGGTGCTGGCGCTAACCTACTACATGGGGGCAATTGCCACCAATGACCCACGCGGCACGTTGACACCCTGGGTCAGTGCGCTGCAACTGGGGGCCGCGGCGGCAGCGCCGGCGTTAGTGGCGTTGCAGCAACAGAGTGCCGGGCGGGAAATGATCTTTGCCAGTGCAGGGACGGCGGTGGTGTTGGGGTGCGTGCTGAAGAGCGTGGCCGGCGTGGTTCATCGGCGGGCAGTTCGTGAAGCTGCTTGATGGCGCGCATGAGCCGGTGATGGTGTGCGACGACTGCAGCCCGATCTGACACCGAAACCGCCCGTTAGGTTATCTTCGACACTTCACTGTACCGACCGGGTCAGACCAACATGCGTATTGTCATTCCCGACGACTACCAGGATGTAATCCGTACGCTCGATTGCTTCGGCAAGCTGAGCGGGCATGCTGTCAGCGTCCTTCATGAGCTCCCGCCTGCCACGCTGGAACAACTTGCCGCACGTTTTGCCGATGCCGACGCCCTGGTACTCACCCGCGAACGCACACGCATCGACGCTGCCTTGCTCGACCGCCTGCCCAACCTCAAGCTGATCAGCCAGACCGGCAAGGTGTCCAGCCACCTTGACCTGGCTGCCTGCACTGCGCGCGGCATTGCCGTGACCGAGGGGCGCGGATCGCCGGTAGCGCCTGCCGAACTGGCCTGGGCGCTGATCCTCAATGCCCGCCGGCAACTGGTGCCGGCCATTGATGCCTTCCGCCAAGGCCAATGGCAGGTCAACCTGGGCCAGGCGCTGGCCGGGCAGACGCTGGGCATCTGGGGCTATGGCAAGATCGGCCAGCGCCTGGCGCGTTATGCGCAGGCTTTCGACATGCCCGTGCTGGTGTGGGGCAGCGACAGCAGCCGCGCTCCAGCTCCTGCGCAGCGCCCAGTGCAGAAAGGTGACGCACCTGGGCCCGGGTCAGCGCCAGCAGGTCTTCGCCAACCAGGGGGTACTCGACGGCGCGCACCACGCCCGGCGCGAACTCGGCCATCAGCGCTGCCCACGCTTGCAGGTCCGCTGCTTGCGGCGGTATGGCAACCAGACGGCCATCGGCCCGGCGCTGCACAGCCTTGCAATGCACATAGCGCACCCAACGGCCTAGCTGTCTTGCAGCTTGCGGCGCAGGCTCGCCCTGCCACTGCCAGTTACCGATATCGAACGTCATGCCCACGCGCAGCCCAAGCGGGTCGACACGCTGGAAAAACTGCAGCATCGGTTCGATCCTGCCACCTTGTGCGGTCTGATCGTTTTCCACCAGCAACAGAGGCCCATGCGCAGGCAACAGCGACGCCAGGGCCGTCACATCGCAGTGCTCATCGAAGTGTCCCAAGGAAACCTTCAGCGCCACCGCGCCAAGCGCCCGGGCAATTTCCAGCTTCTGCACCAGCAGCGGGTCGGGCACGCCTTGCGCGGTCCACAGTTCAAGGGGGGTGGAGTACAGGCATTCCAGGCGCAGCGCGGCAATGACCCTGCCCAGCGCAGCTGCGTCCGGTGCACTGGTGAACAATTCTTCGCGCAATTCGACGCGACTGACGCCAGCGGCTGCCAGCAGGTCCAGAAACTGCTCCTGGCCACGTTGGCGCACAACATCAGCGCCGTAGCTGGAGAGACTGATGGAAACGGGGTTCGCTTGCATTGTTCTTGTCCTTATGAAACCGGTTTCATTTTTGATCAACAGCAGGCGCAAGCCTGCCGTTTTCTTACTGGGGTTGGGTTGAACCGCGGATGATCAGGTTGGCCTTGAAGTCGATGCGCCGGGCTGCGCCGCTGTCGCCGCGCAAGCGACCGAGCAGGCTTTCGAATGCCGCCACACCGATACGCTCGGTGGGCTGGGCCAGCGCGGTGATGCCTTTGCCGACCAAGGGGTACCAGTCGAGGTCGTCGAGGGCGATCAGCCCGACATCGGCAACCAGGTTGCGCCCGGCCTCGAGCAGCGCCCGGGTCACCGCCAAGGTGGCAACGCCGTTGAAGGTGAAGATGGCTTGCGGACCATGACCACTGTGGGCAAGAAACGAAGCCAATTGGCCCGGCAGCCCGGCGCCGATTTCGAGTACCTGCTGACGCATGCCTGGCCGACGGCTGATCGACGCGCCGAATGCCTGCACCCGCTCCAGGCGTGAACTGGTGCCATCGAGGGGTTCGCTGACCGCCAGGATGTCGCGGTAGCCCTGGGCCTGCAGGTGGTCCAGGGCCTGCTCGACTGCGTCAGCATTGTCCAGGCCGACAAGGTCCACATTCAGCTCGGGCAATTGGCGGTCGACCAGCACCATGGGGATGTCGCGCTGCAGGTTGAGCAGTTCGCCGGGGTGGTGACCGAGCGTGTTCACGATCAACCCTTCGACGTTGTAGCTCTGCAGGGCCACCAGGTGGTGACGCTCCTGCTCGTCGTCGCGGTTGGTGTTGCACACCACCAGGCTGTAACCATGCTGACGGCAGGCGGTTTCCACGCCGTGCATCACGGCCACTGAATAGGGGTTGAGGATATCGGCCACCAGCATGCCGATCAGCCGCGTCTGGCCGCGCTTGAGGCCGCGAGCCATCTGGTTGGGGCGATAGCCGAGGCGTTCGATGACCTCTTCCAGCCGCTTGGCCGTGGCTTCGGCCAGCAATTGGCGGTCGCCACCGATGTAACGGGAGACGGTGGCTTTGGAAACGCCAGCAACACGCGCCACTTCGCTGATGGTGACCCGTTCGCGGGTATGGGCAGGCGCGTCGGTCATGGGTTTTCCTTATGATTGTTTTAATAGTGATGAAACCGGTTTCAATACAGCAAAAATGCGCGGATTCGTCAACAGGCCGTTGGTCGGGCACGAAGACAGGAAATGTTAAATCGCATTTAGAATATTGCATAGGTCATTGATATTAATAGATTTATATCTACGGGATCGGGGTTGGGGATGGCACAGGCTTCGCCCGTGTTCGCGGGTAAACCCGCTCCTACGGGCGAGGGCGCAGAAAAACACGTCAGCGAAGCGACTTCACATCACCGGCGGTGACGGCACTGCCCTGGTTCCCCCAGCTGCTGCGAATGAAATTCACCACCTCGGCAACCTCCTGGTCACTCAGGCGCCAGCCGAAAGCCGGCATGGTGAAGTTCGACGGCGCACTGTGCGTTGCCGGTACCGTGCCACCGGCGAGCACCACATGGATCAACGACGTGGCATCCGCAGTCTGCACCACCGGGTTGCCGGCCAAAGCCGGGAACACGCGGGTGTAGCCCTGCCCGTCGGTGCGGTGGCAGGCCGCGCAGTTGTCGATGTACACCGCCGCCCCAGGCTTGCTGTCGTCACCCTTCCATAGCGCATCCGCGACCTGCTTGTCGTAAACATGCGGCTGGTCATTCGGATTACTCGGCGGCAGGGTTTTCAGGTAGCGGGCGATAGCGGTCAGGTCGGCATCACTCATGTGCTGCATGCTGTGCTCGACCACATCGCTCATGCCGCCGAACACGGCGCTGCGATCACTGCGCCCAGTCTTGAGAAACTGCACCAACTGCGCTTCGCTCCAGCTGCCCAGGCCGTCTTTGTGATCACCACGCAGGTTCTTGGCAATCCAGCCTTCCAGCGGTGCGCTGCCGGCCAGAAACTGCTCGCCATCGGCCGCGCTCAGGGCCTTCTCCTGCATGGTCAGCGCCCGCGGCGTATGACAAGCGCCACAATGCCCAAGGCCCTCGACCAGGTACGCACCGCGGTTCACCACAGGGTCAGCTGTCGCCGATACCTGCCAGGGCTTGGCCTCTGGTGCGAACAGGCCGCGCCAGATTGCCAGTGGCCAGCGCATGCTCAGCGGCCAGGGAATGTCAGAGGCCTTGTTCGCCTGCTCGACAGGCGCCACGCCCTTCATGAAATAGGCGTACAGCGCCTGCATGTCCTGCTCGCTGACCCGCGCATACGACGGGTATGGCATGGCCGGATAGAGCGTACTGCCATCTTTGCCAATACCCCTGCGCACGGCCTGGTCGAAGTCTTCGAAGCTGTACTGGCCAATGCCACTGACCGCCGGGGTGATGTTGGTGGAGTACACCGTGCCAATCGGCGTTTCCATCGGCAACCCGCCGGCAAAGGGTTTGCCGTCTTTGGCGGTATGGCAGGCCACGCAGTCACCGGCGCGGGCCAGGTACTCGCCCAGGCGCACCTGCGCATCGTCATTCGCTACGGCCTGTGCAGCCGCACCGGCCCCCAGCACCAGGGTGGCGATCAACAGTGTCTTCATGCTCATCGCTCCTCAAGCCTGGACCAACGGACCGGGGTTTTTCAGGTACTGCTCACGGATGGCGCGGGCCGACCAGTAGGTGAGCGCAGCCACCAGCCCGGTCGGGTTGTAACCCAGCCCCTGCGGGAACGCCGAAGCGCCCGGAACGAACACGTTGTGTACGTCCCAGCTTTGCAGGTAGCGGTTCAGTGCACTGGTCTTGGGGTCGGTGCCCATGATCGCCCCGCCGTTCAGGTGGGTGGTCTGGTAACTGGCGGTGTTGAAGTGGTCCTTGACCTGCTTGCCCAGCACGGCAATGGCCTTGGGGTTCATCGCTTGGGCGATCTTGCTCAGCTTGTCGACCATGAACTGGTTCATCTTGATGTCGTTTTCCTGCCAGTCGAACGTCATGCGCAGCAGCGGCTGACCGTAGGCATCGCGGTAGGTGGGGTCCAGGTCCAGGTAATTGCCACGGTAGGACTGATGGGCGCCGTGGGCGTCCATCGACACCTGGTGGGTGTAGTAGTCGGCCGTGGCTTTCTTCCAGGCACTGCCCCAGGCCGGCGTGCCCGGCGGGTTGGAGGTACCGGCAATCGGCCGGCTACCGGCCTGGTTCACCCACATTGGCGAACCGCCGACGAAGCCGTGCGGGCCATGGTCGAAGTTGTCGGCGTTGAAATCGTCGATGGCAATGCCATTGCCACCCGCGCCGATGAAGTTGTTGGTGTAGGTGTCCTTGTCGAAGAACGCCTTGACTGTCCCCATGTTCTGATAGGCGAAGTTACGCCCGACCACACCTTCGTTCTTCACCGGATCGTAAGGTTTGCCAATGCCGGAAAGCAGCATCAGACGCACGTTGTTGAACTGGAAAGCCGCCAGAATCACCAGCTCTGCCGGTTGCTCCACCTCGCGCCCCTGGGCATCGATGTAGGTCACGCCGGTGGCCTTGCGCTTGCGGTCGTCCAGGTTCACCCGCAGCACATGGGCATTGGGCCGCAACTCGAAGTTGGGCACCTGGCGCAGCGCCGGCAGGATATTCACGTTGGGCGAGGCCTTGGAGTACATGTAACACACGTAGCCGCTGCAGAAACCGCAGAAGTTGCACGGCCCCATCTGCGCACCGTAGGGGTTGGTGTATGGCCCGGAGGTGTTGGCCGACGGCAGGTTGTAGGGTTTGTAGCCCAGGCGGGTGGCAGCCTTTTCGAACAGCCTTGCCGATACAACGTTCTTCTGCGCGGGCAGCGGGAACGGGTTGGAACGGTCCGGCGCATAGGGGTTGCCGCCCTTCCCTTCACCGACCACCTGGCCTTTGACGGTCCAGGCCTGGCCCGAAGTGCCAAAGACCTTTTCGGCAAAGTCAAAATAGGGCTCCAGCTCTTCGTAACTGACACCGAAGTCCTGGATAGTCATGCCTTCGGGAATGAACGTGCGCCCGTAGCGCTCTTCATAGTGGCTGCGCAGGCGCAACTCGACGGGGTCGACCCGGAAGTGCACACCCGACCAGTGCAGGCCCGCGCCCCCCACGCCCTTGCCCGGCAGGAATGCACCCAGCTGGCGATTGGGCAATGCCACATCATTCACGCTATGGCGGACAGTGACGGTTTCTTTCGATACATCGACGAACAGCTTCTTGCGCACGCTGTAGGTCAGCTCATCGATCACCTGCGGGTAGCTGCCTTCGGGGTAGGTATCCTGCATCGGCCCCCGCTCCAGGGCTACCACGTGCAGCCCGGCCTCGGTCAGCTCTTTGGCCATGATCGCACCGGCCCAGCCGAAGCCGACGATCACCGCATCCACTTTGTTCAACACAGTCGCCATGCCTCAGGCCCTCTCACCACGGATCGACACAGCCGGGAACGGGTAAGGCTCATTGCGCTCGACCCAGTCCATGAAGTCGGCGCGGGCGCCGGGGAAGCCGATCTGGGTCCAGCCGACCATGCCTTTGTTGCCGCCATGAATCGGGTCGCAGAAGAACCCTTCGCGCGTGTTTTGCACCAGCAGGCTGAAGAACACCTTGGCCGGAACGGTTTCGAAAACCAGCTCTCCTGCCTCCAACTTGCTGAGAATGCGGTCCCGGGTAGCGCTATCTTGCGCAGCAAAAACCTGTCCGCCATTGGCCTTGCACCAGCCGTCCACGGCAGCGATGCCCAGGCGGTAGATTTGTTGCGGGCTGAGCTGCAGCTGGTAGCCCAGCTCGGGCGGGGCGTCGGCGTTGAAGGGCCCTTGCATGTACCACTGTGCGCCAGTCGCGTAGGGGGTGTTCATTTGCCGGTCGATAAATTCGGCGGCGCCAGCTTCCAGTGCCCCTGGGCCAAGCTCATCGGCCGGGATGATGCGCGACACGGCGGCTTGTACAAAAGCCCATTCTTCGGCGCTGAAGAATGTCGGTTGATAATTGCCCGCAGGCGGCGTGGCCGGCACTTTCGGTTGCTGATGCGGTTGCGGGGCCGCAAGCAGCTGGCTGGCGCCCACGCCAAGCCCTGTACTGGCCACTGTAACGACAGGGATCAGGGTCAAGGTCTTGCGCAGAAAATCCCTGCGCGGGTTGTCTGGGGCATGCTCAGGCATTGCGAATCCTCATCGGCTGTGGGGGTGGCCTTGATAAGCGCCATCTGATTTTCAATAAAGAGGTGATCTTGATAGGCCATCAAGAAGACAGCCGAATAATCTAGCGCGTTCAGACAGGTTTTGAAACCGGTTTCATTTTTACCCTCTCATCCGGCTTGACCTCCACCGCACGCCCATCAGCGCAAGGCTTTTTTCACACCCGCCTCACCCTCTGCCGACATTCCACTGCCTACAGTGCCGACGCTCTCGCATGGAGCAGACTGACTGGAGTGGCAAAGATGCTGCACGACGTGATCGACGACGCCCCCGTTTCACGGCTTGCGCCGATATACCAATGGCCTTGGGGCACGGCGCAATGGGTGGTGTTGTGCCTGCTGCTCTTGTTCGGCGTAGCGCAAGCCTGGGCGCAGCAGCGCGCGGCCATCCCCAACCTGGGCAATCCCCATCACCTGCAGCACAGTGGGCTGTATACCGATTGGGCGAAAGGCTCGGTGATTGTCGTATTGCGCCATGCCGAACGCTGCGACCGCTCTAGTGAGGCGTGCCTGAATGACCCCAGCGGCATCACCGTCGCGGGCAGGCAGGCGGCCACCGATGTAGGCCTCGGGTTGCAACACCTTGGCCTGGGCGCAGTTGATGCCTGGACCAGCCCAGAGGTGCGAACCCGGCAGACCGCACAAGCCATGTTCGGTAAAACCATTGCCACACAAGACTGGCTTAATCAGTGTGACGGCCACTTTGCCGAAAATGCCTTTGCCCTCAAGCGAAAAGGCCACAACCTCGTGCTGGTCAGCCACAGCGGCTGCATGGAACAACTGGAGCAGGCACTCAAAGCGCCTTCTAGCGCAACAGCGAACAGCTATGCCAGCGCCCTGTTCATCACGCGTGGCAACGATGGCAAGACGAAGGTGCTGGGCCAAATGGCGGCCAGTGAATGGCACACTCTCATTGATGCCAAGGAACTCTGAACATGCCCTCCCGCGCCACCTTCTACCGCAACAACCTGCTGCTGCCGCTATTGCTGGCCGCCATTGTGTTCATGGCCTTCGACCTCACAGACTTCGATCGCTGGATCAGCAACCTGCTGCTTGACCCGGCCACTGGCCAGTTCCCGCTGCTGCACAACCCGTTATTCGAGAAAGTCACTCACAAATGGCCACGCATCCTGCCGGACTGGACCGGTGAACTGGCCGTCATAGGCAGCTTGCTGTCGTTCATCTGGCCGCGCTTGGCCAACCGCCCCCAACTGGGCCTTGCCCGGGCGCTGGAAAAGGTCCGTATTGCACCGGTGCTGCGCTTTACCACCCAACACCGACGCGACCTGTTGTTCGTGGTGGTAGCGTTCGCGCTGAGCACCACCGTGATTCACTACCTGAAAAGCCATACCAGCGTGTATTGCCCTGTGGAAACCACGCTGTATGGCGGTTCGCAGCCCCGGGTCGAATGGTTCGAAAACTTCTCTTTATGGGGCAAACCCGGCGATGGCCGTTGCTGGCCGGGTGGCCATGCATCCAGCGGGTTTACGCTGTTGGCGCTGTATTTCGTGGCCCTGCGCCATCGGTGGGCACATGCTCGCAAGTTGTTGGTGGCCATTCTGCTGATCGGGTTCGTGTACGGCACTACCCGAGTATTACAGGGCTGGCACTATATGTCTCATACGTTCTGGGCCGGGATCTTTGTCTGGCTTACAACCTGGGCAACAGCATTGCTCTTCTATGGACGCATCGCGCTGCAGGCGACTGAACTCAGCCCAGTCCTATCTGATGCTGCGCCGCAGCACTTGCAGACGTGGCCAGAATAGTCATGAGAAAAATCAGCCCTCTATAAAACATCACTCATTTCTTGACAGCAATAATCAGACAACAACTTCCAAAGAAACTTCCTACAATGCTTTAGGAAGTTTCAATCTCCCACAAAAATTGATTCCTAGTTACTCTTCAGGCTTTCGCAACTGCTAATGCCCGACCGCATGGACGCGGGGGGCCACCGCGAGTGTTTGAGCTGCCAAGAGACGAGGATCAAGGATGCCCAAAGAGTCCGACCGCACTGGCAAACCAGTGCCCACCCCCCAAAAGCCAATCCTGCTCGAAGACCTAAACGAAACCCCACCGCCTCCTGACGGCGCGGGTCCTGAATACGCAACCGATCTACCCGGCTACCCGGCCGATCCAGACTTTCAGCTACGCGGCGGCTACGACAACCTCATGCTCGACGCGGCAAGCCAGCTGTTCGGCCTGGTCATTCGCCTACGCACGCTGGATGACCTGCCCAACATCCAGTTCGTGCACAAGACCGTGCAAACACAGGTCAGTACTATTCGCGAAGAAATGCGACAGCACGGCTATTGCGCGGTCCATCAGGAAGTCTATTCCTACGCCCTGTGCCTGCACCTGGACGAGGCCGTGATGACCCGCCCCTGGGGCCAGAACTCGTGCTGGAGCCACGAACCGCTGCTGAGCATCTTCCACGACGAAACCCAGGGCGGCGAAAAGATCTTCGTGCTGCTCGAGCGCATCATGCAATCGCCAAAGGAATTCCAGGATGTGCTGGAGTTCCTGTACTTCTGCTTTTGCCTGGGCCTGCAAGGCAAATACGCCCTTGACCCCAAGGGCGATGAAATCCTCAGCGCGCTGATCAGCCGGATGCACAAGGTCATTCGCCAACTGCGTGGCCCCACGCCGCAAACAGTGAGCGACCCCTATAGCAACGTCGTCCATTGCCCCCACCGTATGCGCCGCTGGCAGTGGCCCTGGTGGACCCCGCTGGTCATTTCGGTCATCGCCATGGTCTGCGCGTACAGCTACTACAGCTACCGCCTCGACCTGCTAACCGCCGAAGTCCTCGAATCGCTCAACGCCATTCTGTAACAGTAACGGGGGACGCCACATGCCCAGCCAATCCGATTTGCGCTTCACTTTCCAGCCGCTGGTTGGCCGAAGCGAGTTTGAGGTGGTGTCGTTCGAGCTGGACGAAGCCATCAGCTCACCGTTCCGGCTGCAGCTGGAGCTGATCAGCTTCGAAGACGATGTCGACTTCGGCCAGCTGCTCGACAAACCGGTGCTGTTTACCCTCTGGCAGGGTGAGCGCCCGTTGCGCTACGTGCACGGCCTGGTCAGCACCTTCAGCCAGGGTGAAACAGGCTTCCATCGCACCCGTTACCGCGCACTGGTCGAGCCCATGCTGGCCCGCGCCGGGCTGCGCTCGAACTGGCGCATCTTCCAGCAGAAAACCGTGCCGCAGATTCTCGAGATCATGCTCAAACGCCAAGGCGTGAATGCCTACGAGCTGAAGTGTCTCGACCCGCATCAGGTGCGCGAATTTTGCGTGCAGGCCGGTGAAACAGACCTCGACTTCATGGCCCGCCTGGCCGCCGAGGAAGGCATTGTCTACCGCTTCGAACACACGCCGAAACAGCACTTGCTGGTCATCACTGACCGGCTGCTGGCGCTGGGCCAGATCAGCCGGGGGGCCATCAAGACCCATGATGAGGATGAAGGGTTTCGCGAAGACGACGTGGGCCCCGATCAGGTGCTGTACCGATCCGTTGGAGGCGGCGATCAGGCCAGGCCTTGCCTGCGGCGCTTGCGTTACAGCGAACAGGTGCGAACAGCGCAGCAGGTGCAACGGGACTACACCTTCACTCATCCGCAATACCGTCAGGAACACAGGGCGTACGACAATAGCAACACCCATCAATCGCTGAACTATGAGCGCTTCGACTACCCCGGCCGATACAAGCGTGATGCGGTCGGGGGTTCCGTTCACTGCCACCCGCCTTACGGCCCTGCGCCATGATGCGCGCATTGCCGAAGTGGAAGGCGACGATGTGCGCCTACAACCGGGGCTGAGCTTCACCCTCATCGAGCACCCGCGTGAAGACCTCAACGTGCACTGGCGCACGGTCAGCGTGCATCACGAAGGCACCCAGTTCACCAGCCTGCAGGAAGAGGCCGCCGGCTCGCAGCAAGGCACCCGCTACAAACAGGACGCATTGCTGGTTCCCGGCAGGGCCGAATGGCGCCCGGCCCCCCTGCCCAAGCCACGCATTGACGGCCCGCACATGGCGACGGTGGTCGGGCCCAAGGGCGAGGAAATCTATTGCGACCAATGGGGCCGGGTGAAAGTGAGCTTTCCTTGGGACCGGGAAAGCGAAAACAACGAGTTCAGCTCCTGCTGGGTGCGCGTGTCGCAAGGTTGGGCGGGGGGCAGCTGGGGTTCGATGGCCATCCCGCGCATCGGCCAGGATGTGATCATCCAGTACGTCAACGCCGACCCGGACCAGCCGATGATCACCGGGCGCACCTATTGCGGTAACCAGTTGCCGCCCTATGACCTGCCCGAGCACAAGACGCGCATGACCATCAAGAGCCAGACCCATAAAGGCGAAGGCTTCAACGAGCTGCGCTTCGAGGATGAACTGGGTCGGCAGGAGGTGTTCATTCATGCCGAGCGGGACCAGAACAACATCGTCAAGCACGACGAAACCACACGCGTGGGTAACGACCGTACCGAACGCGTCGAACGAGACGAGACGATTTCGATCGGTCAGGACCGTCGCGAAGACATCGCCCGTGACGAATCTGTTGGCATCGGCCAGAACCGGGTACACGAAATCGGCAACGACGACAGCCTGAGCATCGGCCGCAACCACAGGATCACCACAGGCAAGGATCGAATCGAACAGGTAGGGAACCACCGGCAGGACATCACCAAGGCAAACCACACAGTAGAAATCGGCGGCCACCTCGAACAGGTCGTTGCCGGTCACAGCACGTTGCAAACGGGCGAAGCCATCCGGCACACCACCAAGGTTTATGACATCCAGGTCAGCGAAAGCCTGACGATCCGCAGCCCCGCGGGGCTTCTGAGAGTCGACGGCGCCGGTATCACGCTGGACGGCCTGGCGCTGGCCTTCAAAGGGCCTGTCAGCCAGCAGGCTACGGGTAGCAATCGCGTCACTTCAACGTCTGGCGTACCGGCGCCGGGCGAACCCATTTGCCTCAGCTGCCTGCTCAAAGCGATCGCCGACGGCCACACCATCATTCGCATGGAAGGAGCAAGCTGATGCCCAGCCCATTTGTCAGAGCAATGGTCGATGTGCTGCGGGCATCCGATCACTATCGCCTCAGCGCCATCGTGGAAATGGCCAACTTGACACCCAAGGTGCAGGAACAACTGACCGGGCACTACACGGGCCGCTGCTGGCCACTGCTGCAGCAAGCCCAGTTCAGCAACCTGCGGACAGCAGGCCCTTGGTTGTTCGGTTCGCGCCTCGGTTCCGATGTCTCGGCCCAGTACGACTTCCAATGGCAACTTGAACAAGGTGCTGCTGGCGCCGTGTGCGGCTGGATAGTCAGCGCGCTTCCCGCTGCCCGGCTCGCCGGACACCTGAGCCACGCCAACATCGTCACGGGCACGGACGGCCACTCGTACCTGTTGCGCTTCCACACCGCCGCGGCTCTGCTAGTGCTGGACAGGCACCGTGAGCTGCCTGGGGTTAGCGAATGGCTGGCCCCCATCCATCACTGGTGGGCACCCGTGGCACACCCGAGCAAGCGGTTGTGGATGCAGATATCCGGCGGTAATCAGCCTCAATCCACGCACTGTCCGCCAATCACGTTGAACGAAGCGTGTTGGGCCGAACTGGCGGGTGACCCGCTGAGCTATCAACTTGCCGAGTTGCTCAAGAACGAGCGGTCCTGCCCGACCTTGCACACTGCCTGCCACGGCACACGGGTTGGCTTGATTCAGCACTATCTGGATCAGGCGCGCGCGCAAGGCCTGGGGCGTGAAGAAGACCTTATCAGCTATGTGCTGATGCTGGCTCGCGGTGGCGAACAGCTCAGTAGCTCGCCAGCCTGGCAGGAGGCGATTGCCGCCACGCGCGAGCAGCAGACATCCCTGATGGACAACGTGCAGCGCTGCCTGCGCACCAAGGACTGAGGCACAACACAACCATGGACTCACTCAGCGAAACCCTCGAACTGTGCAGGCGCATCACCTCCGGCTACCGCCCGGCCCTGCGCAACAGCCCCGTCGCCGACTGCACCCGCCGCTTCGAACTGCTGCCCCTGCGCTACGCCGCCGTCGGCGGCAACCCGGCACAACGTGCCCGCCTGCCCAAATTGCCGGGCTATCTCAGCCCGTTCCAGGAGGTCGGCGAGCTGACCCACTCCAGCTACGCCATCCGCCCTTTGCGTGAGGGCTTTCTCTACCTGCTGATCAAGCGCCATAGCGCACCGGCCTACGAATGGCACAGCCAGTACCGCGTGGCGCCCAATGGCTCGCTGCTGTACATCAGCAGCGACGCCCCCTGGGCGCCTGCCCCCAGCGCCGGCAATCTGGATGAGATCCTTCGCGGTTTCGGCTGGACCATCACCCTCTACGACCTGGATGACATCCAGGAGCTGCGCCCATTGTTCAGCCCTTCCCCGCTGACCCCGCGCATGCTCGACAACTACCGCCTGCTCGACGAGGAATACCGCAGCAGCCTGCCCACGATCGATATCGCCCGCTTCATCCAGCCTTCCGACGCCCCGCCACAGCCCCACGTCCTCAAGCATGACCAACTGAACTGGGTGGCCGACTTCAAGGCCCAAAACGATGCAGACCTGCAGGCACTGCTGGACCTGCAGCCGTTCAACAACGACCAGATCGTCTCGCCGCACGCATCACGCCAAGCGCTGGCACCGCTGGTGAACCACAGCAAACCCCGTGGCGCCGCCATCGTCATCGAAGACGCCATCGGGATCACCCAGGAGCTCAACGCCTGGCGCAACGCCGCTGTCGAGGATGTGAAGACCCAGTGGCTGGCGCGTACCGTGGAACCCGGGGTGGACAACGAACGCAAGCTGCTGGTCGCGCAGTCGTTCCTGGAAATCGAAAAACTCTACCCGCAGATGGTGGCCGAGCAGATCGTCAAGCGCGAAGTCATGGCCGAAAAAGTCCGCAACCAGCCCCACCTGCATCCCGAGATCTACTTGTTCTCCGAACGGGCCAGTCAACAGGCCGATGCCCATGATGAACGCATGAAGCCCCACCTGGCGCAGTTCGAGCGCGAGGTCCGCAGCAAAGTCCAGGCCCGCCAGGATGCCGGCGAGTTCCGCAAGCGGTTCGACCAGAAATACGGCCACCTGGTCGACCGCCAGGCCATGCACGATCAGCTCGACGGTTTCGAGCAGGCCATGCAACACGCCCAGCAAGCCGCCGAAGACCGCGCCAACGACCATACCCGCTGGGTGGTCAGCGAACGGTTGTTGCAGGCGCTGGACCGCTACGACAACGCCGACCTCATCAACGGCCTGGCCTTTGCCGAACAGACCGGCCAGTGCGTGATCGGCATGGA
>NZ_JBQENN010000021.1:85902-112235 GCF_052044625.1 Pseudomonas sp. 22515 | reverse complement strand
GAGTACGCGCTGCAGGCCCCATCCATGGGGCCTCAGCGCTTGACGGGCATCCATGCCCGTCACCTCCCTTCGCAAGCCCTACGCTCGGCCTCCTGAAGTCGCAACCCGCGTCGCCTGAACTATCGCGCACTTAGAAGCAAAAGCCACAGCAACGGCAACGGCAACGGCAACGGCAACGGCAACGGCAACGAACCGAGTCTGATCAACGGTCCTTGAACTGTGCCTCACGCTTGGCGATGAATGCGGCCATGCCTTCTTTCTGGTCTTCGGTGGAGAACGCCGCATGGAAGACCCGACGCTCAAAACGAACCCCCTCGCTGAGGGTGACTTCAAATGCTCGGTTGACGCTCTCCTTGACCATCATGCTCACCGGAATCGACTTGCTGGCAATGGTCGCCGCCACCTTCAGCGCCTCTTCCACCAGCTCTGCCTGCGGCACGATCCGCGCCACCAAACCTGCACGCTCGGCTTCTTCCGCCCCCATCAGGCGGCCGGTCAGGCAAAGCTCCATGGCCTTCGCCTTGCCCACCGCACGCGTCAGGCGCTGGGTACCGCCCATGCCCGGCAGCACGCCCAGGTTGATTTCCGGTTGACCAAATTTGGCATTGTCCGCCGCGAGGATAAAGTCGCACATCATCGCCAACTCACAGCCGCCGCCCAGGGCAAATCCAGACACTGCAGCAATGATCGGCTTACGGCGATTGGCAATGCGGTCGGCGTCGCTGAACAGGTCGTCGACGTAGATCTGCGGGTATTGCAGCTCAGCCATTTCCTTGATGTCGGCGCCAGCGGCAAAGGCTTTGGCCGAGCCTGTCAGCACCACGCAGCCGATGTTCGGGTCGCGCTCAAGCTGGTCCAAGGCCTGGTTGATCTCACCGACAATCTGCGCGTTCAGCGCATTGAGCGCCTGCGGCCGGTTGAGGGTGATCAGGCCGACCTTGCCGTGGATGTCCAACAGGATGGTTTCGAATGCCATGCAGTCTGCTCCTTCAAAGATTGCGCGCAATGACCATGCGCTGAATGTCGCTGGTGCCTTCGTAGATCTGGCAAACCCGAACGTCGCGGTAGATCCGCTCCAGCGGGAAGTCACTCAGATAGCCATAACCACCCAGGGTCTGCAAGGCATCCGAACAGACCTTTTCGGCCATTTCCGAGGCGAACAGCTTGGCCATCGACGCTTCCACCAGTGCCGGACGCCCCGCATCACGAAGGGCAGCGGCGTGCAATACCATCTGCCGGGCAACGGAAATTTTCGTTGCCATGTCAGCCAGGCGAAACGCCACGGCCTGGTGCTCGATCAGCGGTTTGCCAAAGCTTTGGCGCTCGTTGGCATAGTCGCGCGCCACTTCGAACGCCGCGCGGGCCATACCCACCGCTTGCGAGGCGATGCCGATACGGCCGCCTTCAAGATTGGCCAGGGCGATCTTGTAGCCTTCACCCTCCGCACCCAGCCGGTTGGCCACTGGCACGTGCACATTGTCGAAAACGATCTGGCAGGTGTCGGAGGCGTGCTGGCCGAGTTTGTCCTCGACCCGCGCTACCTGGTAGCCCGGCGAATCGGTCGGCACGATGAAGGCGCTGATGCCACGCTTGCCAGCCTCCGGGTCGGTGACTGCAAACACGATCACGACGCCGGCGTTCTGCCCCGAGGTAATGAACTGTTTGCTGCCATTGAGCACGTAATGGTCGCCCTCCAGGCGTGCACGGGTCTTCAGGCTGCTGGCATCGGAGCCAGCCTGCGGCTCGGTCAGGGCGAAAGCACCGAGCATCGCGCCTGTCGCCAGCGGGGTGAGGAATTGCTCTTTCTGCTGCTCGTTGCCGAAGCGCAGGATCGGCACGCAACCCACCGAGTTGTGCACGCTCATGATGGTCGAGCAGGCACCATCACCCGCAGCGATTTCCTCCAGCGCCATGGCATAGGCCACATAACCCGTGTCGCTGCCGCCCCACTGCTCGGGCACCAGCATGCCGAACAGGCCCAGTTCGGCCATTTCGTCGATGGCCTCTTTCGGAAAGCGATGGTCCTTGTCCCATTGCTCGGCAAACGGCTTCAGGCGTTCCTGGGCGAACGCACGTACCGCGTCGGCGATCTGTTGTTGCTCGTCATTTACCAGCATGGTTCACCTCAGTACAGGCATTCAACAGCCATGGCCGTGGCCTCGCCACCGCCGATGCAGATGGCCGCCACACCCCGTCGCAGATTGTTCTGGCGCAAGGCCGACAACAGGGTGACCAGAATACGTGCGCCAGAAGCGCCGATCGGGTGACCGAGGGCGCAGGCGCCGCCATGGATATTGACCTTGTCGTGTGGCAGGTCGAGGTGTTTCATGGCCGCCAGGGTGACCACGGCGAAGGCCTCGTTGATCTCGAACAGGTCGACTTCGGCCAGGTTCCAGCCGGTGCGCTTCATCAGTTTGTCGATCGCGCCGATCGGGGCGGTCGGGAACAACGCCGGGGTGTCGGCAAAGGCGGCGTGACCGTGGATGACGGCCAATGGCTTGAGGCCACGTTTGTCGGCCTCGGAGCGGCGCATCAGCACCAGCGCCGCAGCGCCGTCGGAAATCGAACTGGCGTTGGCCGCCGTCACGGTGCCGCCTTCACGAAACGCCGGTTTGAGCTGCGCTATCTTGTCCAGGCGTGCCTTGGGCGGCTGCTCGTCATCCTTGATGACGCGCTTTTCCTTGCCCTCGGTGACTTCCACCGGCACGATCTCGGCGGCAAAACGGCCGCTGCTGATGGCTTCCTGCGCTCGGGTCAGCGAGGCGATGGCGAACTGGTCCTGGGCCTCGCGACTGAAAGAATTGGCCTGGGCACAGTCCTCGGCAAAGGTGCCCATCAGGCGGCCTTTGTCGTAGGCGTCTTCGAGGCCGTCCATGAACATGTGGTCGATGATCTTGCCGTGGCCCATGCGGTAGCCGCCACGGGCTTTGTCCAGCAGGTACGGCGCGTTGGTCATGCTTTCCATGCCACCCGCCACTACCACATCTGCGGTGCCGACCAGCAGCAGGTCATGGGCCATGATCGCGGCTTGCATACCCGAGCCGCACATCTTGTTCAGGGTGGTGCAGGTGGTGTGTTTGTCCAGCCCGGCGCCCAGCGCGGCCTGGCGTGCCGGCGCCTGGCCCTGGCCGGCCGGCAGCACGCAGCCGAACAGTACCTGCTCGACACAGGCGGCATCGATGCCGGCACGTTCCACGGCAGCACGAATGGCGGCGCTGCCCAGTTGCGGCGCAGTCAGGCTCTTGAGGTCGCCCTGCAACCCGCCCATGGGCGTGCGCACGGCGCTGACGATAACGATGGGGTCATTGGCGAGGGTCATGTTCGCTCTCCTTACTTGGCAGCCATGCGCAGCGCACCGTCGAGGCGGATGACCTCACCGTTGAGCATGCTGTTCTCGATGATGTGGCGGGCCAGCGCGGCGTATTCCTGCGGGCGGCCCAAGCGGGGCGGGAACGGCACGCCGGCAGCCAGTGAAGCACGCACCTCATCGCTCATGCCGGCCATCATAGGTGTTTCAAAGATGCCCGGAGCGATGGTCATCACGCGGATGCCGAAGCGTGCCAGTTCGCGCGCGGCCGGCAAGGTCAGGCTGGCAATGGCCCCCTTGGAGGCAGCGTAGGCGGCCTGGCCAATCTGGCCGTCATAGGCGGCAATGGAGGCCGTGTTGATGATGACCCCACGCTCGCCGCTCTCATCGGCAGCCCCTTCGGCCATGGCCGCCGCAGCCAGACGCAACAGGTTGAAGCTGCCGATCAGGTTGACGTTGATGACCTTGGCGAAGCTGGCCAGGCCATGCGGGCCCTGCTTGCCCAGCACCTTCTCGGCACCGACGATGCCGGCACAATTGACCAACCCATGCAAGCTGCCAAAGGCGCTGACAGCTGCATCGACAGCCGACTGGGCCGCCTGCTCGTCACTGATATCAGCCACGGCGAAACGGGCGTTGTCGCCCAGTTCGCGGGCCTTGGCTTCGACAGCCTGGGCATTGAGGTCGACCAGCATGACCTTGGCGCCAGCCTCGACCAGCATCTGTGCAGTCGCGGCACCCAGCCCGGAAGCGGCGCCACTGACGATGAAATGTTTATTGGCTATGTGCATGAGTACTTTCCTTTCAGACGCTGACAGGGGTGGCCTGTTGCGCTTGTTGTTTGGCGACTTCCTGGTTGCGCAGGATGAAGCGTTGCAGCTTGCCGCTCGGGGTCTTGGGCAGCTCGCTGACGAATTCGATTTCCCTGGGGTAGGCATGCGCGTAGAGGCGCTGGCGCACGTGCTGGCGCAAGGTTTCTTCCAGCTCGACGCTTCCGGCGTAGCCGCTGGCCAATACCACGAACGCCTTGATCAGCTCGGTGCGCTCCGGGTCGGGCTTGCCGATCACCGCGGCCTCGATCACCGCCGGGTGCTCGATCAACGCGCTTTCCACATCGAACGGCCCCACCCGGTAACCGGAGGTGGTGATCACGTCGTCGCTACGGCCAACGAAGCTGATGCTGCCATCCGGGTTCAGCTCGACAGTGTCGCCGCTGAGGTAGTACTTGCCGACGAAGGCTTTGGTCGGCAGGCCGTGGTAACCGCCGAACCAGCATAGCGGCGACTGCTCGCGGTCAACGGCGAGGATGCCTGGCTGGCCGGCTGGCCGCTCGTTGCCCTGCTCGTCCAGCACCACGATGCGGTGGCCGGGGATGGCATAGCCGGCAGAGCCCAGGTGCACCGGGTGCTTCAGACCATGGTGATTGCACAGCACCATGCCCAGTTCGGTCTGGCCGTAGTGATCGTGAATGGTCACGCCCAGCTCGTCGGCGAACCAGCGGATCACCTCGGGGTTAAGCGGTTCGCCGGCACTGCTGACCACCCGCAGGCGGCCCTTGATCGGTACCGAAAAATCTTTGCCCGCCGCAATCAGCAAGCGATACGCGGTCGGCGAGCCGGCCAGGTTGGTGATACCCAGCTTGTCGATCACCCGGGCGCAGCTCTCGACACTGAACGGGCCATCGTAGAACGTGGTGGCATGCCCCAGCGACAATGGGCCGGTAACGGCGTAATACAAGCCGTACGCCCAACCCGGGTCGGCCAGGTTCCAGAAGTTGTCCTCGGGCAGCAGCTCGATGGCATCACGCATGTAGCCCTGAAACGCGACGATCGCACGCAGTGGCACTTCCAGGGGTTTTGCCGGGCCAGTGGTTCCAGAAGTGAACATCAGCAGGAATGGATCGTTGCCTGAGCGCATCACCGGCTCACATACGTCCGCTGCGCGCTCCAGGCATTGCTGGAAGTCCAGCTCACCACTGCGGGCCTTGACAGTGATGATGGTCGGGCAGGCGTGCACGTCGTCCAGCTTGGCGCGGTTGTGGCTATCGGTGACTATCACTCGGGCATGGGATTGCTCAAGCCGGTGCTCAATGGCCTTGGGGCCGAACGCGGTGAACAAGGGCTGGTAAACCGCCCCGAGGCGCCAGGTAGCGAGGATGGTCACCAACAGTTCGGGGGTGCGCGGCATCAAGCCGGCAACCCGGTCGCCTGCGCCTACCCCCTGCGCCTTTAGCACATTGGCGAACCGGGCAGCCTGCACCTGAAGCTGATCGAAGCTATAGCGCGCGCTGTTACCATCGCGGTCTTCATGAATCAGTGCCAGCTTGCCGTCACCGGCATGGCGGTCACAGCATTCGACACAGGCATTAAGGGCTTCAAGGTTGCCGTGCAATGCCGCCACAACGGCCTGGTCATGGTCAAACGTGCGAGCGGCCTCGGCGTAATCGCGCATCATCGGACTCCTGGTTTCTTGTTTTTGGAGTTGAAGCATCGGTCCGACGATGTTCGCGCCGCTCATGCGCGGCGGCAATGGCCAAAGCTGTCAATCTGGATGACTGGTTTGGCCGCCGCCCGTCACCCCTCCGCGCGCTCGGCTGCACGCAGGTAGGACTGGGTGAGCCCTGCGACCAGGCGTTCGATGTCGAGGTCCTGCTGTGCCTGCAGCCCGTGTAGTTGCTGCTCGAAGGCCGCCGGCGCCAAGACAGGACGTTGAGCCTGCAGCTCAAGCGTGCGTCGCGTGTAGTCCGCACTGAGGGCATCGAACATTTGGTCATGTTGCTGGCGCAGGTAACGTCGCCAGAACGCGCGCTGGCTCAGGCTATCGGTCAGGCCATCGATGGTCTGCGCGCGCGTAACCCGCAGGAACGCATCCTCTATCTGGGCCTGTGTCAGCGCGACAGCTTCGGGATAGCGCATGGCATATGGCTGGTTGGGCAGCTGCAACCGGCTACGAAGTTGCACCCTGTAAGCCAGCCCCAATGCCAACTGGTCAATATGTTCACTGGCAGCCAGACGCTGCCGGCCATCCTGGTAGGCAATCCCTTCCAGTTGATCCAGCCGGAACAGTTGCCTACCCAGTTCGAGCAACTCACCCCTGCTTTCAGGGTTGGCTGCGGCGGTTTCTGCCTGCGCCTGCCTCACCGATACTTGCAGTGCACTGAAGTGACTGGCAACGGCGTCCGAACATGACAGTGGCAGGCCGGCCTGCTCAAAGATCCGCCGGCACAGCACCGGGTCGCCGTCCAGCGTAGCCAGCAGTGTCCATACGCCGTC
Organism: Pseudomonas sp. 22515; assembly: GCF_052044625.1. NCBI lineage: Bacteria > Pseudomonadati > Pseudomonadota > Gammaproteobacteria > Pseudomonadales > Pseudomonadaceae > Pseudomonas > Pseudomonas sp. 22515. Next base: position 105,656 of record NZ_JBQENN010000021.1, on the reverse strand, counting down.
AACCAGCGCGTCCCGCCCTTCACCCGCTTCGCTGTAGTCCGCTGTCATCTCCAGGCGAGCCAACAACCTGAACAACCCGCTGCTACCCGCTTGCTCCAGCAACCGCAGCCACACGTCCTCCCGCTCGGCCTGAACCGTCGCATCCGTATGGCCTACCCAACGCGTACGGGCCCTGACCAGGTCAACTGACCCCAACTGCTCAGGTGAGTGCCGGTGCTCTTCGATCACATCGAGTGCATACAACCCTCTTTGCTGCATGACCGACAAGGGGTTGTTTTCTATCAGAATGGCGCGTCGAAATGCATAAGGCATCAGCTGGATCTCGGTGGGCACTTCGCGGAGTTGATTGTTGCGCAGGTCAGCACACTCGAGTAGACCACAGAGCTCCAGGCGAAGCGGCCAACTGCCCAGGCGACAATGACGCAGGTTCAGGCTTGTCAGCCGAGAAAGTTGGTGGAAGCTCATGTCCAGCGCTTCCAGCCGGTTATGACTGAGATCAAGATGCGCAAGGTTGGACAAACCATGCAAAACGCCGATCGCCTGGGCATCGAGGCGTATCTCGTTATGCGCCAACCGAAGCGATTGAAGATTCGGTAAATGGGCAATGCCTGTTGGTAGACGCATCAACGCGTTGTTGTTGAGGTTCAGGTGCGTCAGGGCAGTGAAGGGGCGAAGGAAGTCGACCGGTATGTCAGTAATCCGGGTGTCGTTCACGCTCAGCAGGGTAATGCGATGGAAATCGATGTTCGGCGGCAGTGCCGGCAGTGTGCGCAAACTCAAACCGCTCATCGACAAGCGCTGCCCTTGTGTTTGCCCCTCGCCGGCCGAACCAGGCTCGCCCTGCAGTCGCCAGGCTCGCAGGATGCTATCGGCCGTCAACCTGCGGGCGGCGCGTCGACCCTCCTGCAACTCGGCACCGACCCAGCGATTCAGGTACAGCACCAGTTGGTCATGTGCTTCCTGCAGTTCTACCAGGCGCTCGAAGACTGGCTGCGGGCCTTGTTGCACACGCGCCAGCTCCACATCGAGCGCGGCCTCGTCCAGGCCAGGATAAAGCGACCGTAGCTGGTCACGAATGATCGCCCGCTCATCCCTGGGCGCAGCGCCAGGGCGGCCACTGAGCGGGTATCCCACGCGTCCATCGTCCATGCGACGCCCTGGATTGAGCCAGGCCTGCTCCTCTGGCCAGCCGAGCATGCGCGCGATATCCCAATGGGAAGCGGGTAACCGCGCCAGAAGTTTCTCACGCAATTGGCTCGCCGCAGCACTGCCCACCCGTTGCATCGCTGCCCGCTGCTCTGATGTCAGTGCGGCAAAAAGCGCCTCGAAGATACATCCCGGCTCGTCAGCAATAAGCACGTGTGGCACACCTGACCCGTTGTAGATCAGAAACCTGCCTTCATGCCGGACCACTATTCTTCTTGCCTCGGTTTGCCCGCCGCTACCGAGGCGCCTGATAGACCGCCCATCCAGCCCGCTGTCACGCAGGTCAAGGTCAAGGTGCTCGAGTTCGAAGCTATCCAGCAACGCAAGGGCCAACTCGCCGGTGACATCACTGTACGCTGTGCTCAGATACAATCCCGCCAGCCCCCGGCTCAGGCGAGCCAGACGCAAGAGCGAACGGGCGTTGTTCGCGCACGGCAATGGCAGCCGCCGCTCGACCCGCGCCATTTGGTGCTCAAGCTCATGCGCTTGGTCGGTTACTTCATTTATGTAGGCCGAAGGCAAACCCGGGAAGTCCCGCTTGACCAACATGCTCAGCGGGTCTGCTGCAAGTGGCTGCTCTGTCAGGTGGGCAAACAATTGCGGCCGCAACCCGGCCTCATGCACCCGGATCTGCTCCAGTCCGGCGCCCACGTCTGGCCTTGCTTCACACCAGGCCAGCAGTTCACTGTCCGATGGCACCAACGCCTTCAGCCGAACACGCTCGAAAAACGTTTGAATGCGTGCATGCGCCTGGAAGGCGCGCAAGGTTTGGCCAAGGCTCACCGGCGCCGGGCGATTTTCCACGAGAACGCCGCGCAACAAATCTGCATCGATACCTGCCACCCGCATGATCTGCTCGGCCTGATGCGCGTCGACAGGGGAATGCTGTGGCCATAATGCATCCAGCATGCGAGCAGGCGCCTGCCAGCTGAGTGGTTGCTCACGCATCAGCTGCCAGCCACGCTCACCATTGTGCAACACGACCGGCCCGTAGCCGCCCTCACTCGCTACATGGCGCAGGCGATAGGGGCCATCGGCGATAGGCTGATGCACTTCGAAGTTGCGCCCATCGATACGGACCCAGCGGCGGCCCACCTCGCCATAGCGTCCCTCGTCAACCAGGTCGATAGCGCCCGGCAGTGATCGATAATTCCTGGCGTTGAACTGCCACAGGCGACCGCGCCCATTCCCAAGGCTTACCGGCTCCAGGCCCGCGACAAACGCACTGCGCACAAAACTGACACCCGCCACCGTCGCAGCGGTAGCCGCCAAGGTTTCGGCAACCCCCAGCAGATGCTGCAGCGCTTCGTGTTGGTGCCCTCTCGACCAATCCCGTGTCCCTTCGAACACTTCAGCGCACGTCTGGGCAACCACCTGACCCAGCAGCACGCCGCCCACAGCCGGGATGAACAAGCCGGCGAGGTTTACCAGGCCCAGACCTGCCGCTTTCCACTCAGCGTGTCTGGCGCTTACCGCCAGGCTATCAGCGTCGGCAGTCGGTACCAGCAGCAACCGGGCATCTTCCTTGGCCCGTTGCACTTGCCGAGTCGCCAGTTGCGTGAAGATCCCTCCTTCAGGAGTTTCACCCTCAAGCTCCAGGTCCGGCAGCTTGTCTTTCAGGCGCTTGCCGAGGGTACTGACAAAACCTGCACGGTGCTCAAGGCTGATGAGCTGTGTGAAGTACTGCCAGTAACCGGGATCTGGCAACAACATTGCCACGGTACTGTTCATGGAGGCGGCATTGTCGAAGAACCGCAATGCCTGCCGGGGATCACCAGGCAGGTAAAGTACGATGCCCCGATCATTTCCCGCCTTGTCATGCAGGTGGATCAGCAAGCCATCGACCACAGGTTTCCCTAGTGCCCTCAGCAGCATGGGTTTGCCTTCAAACCCTCGTTGTCGCCGCTCCTGACCGTGGTCCACCAGCTCACGCAGTGCAAGCTGCACATCGACGCTGATGTTTCCCTGCAAAGCCGCAAGCTCGGTCGCCAGCTTCAACCCCGAACGTTTGTCTTCAGCCAGCACCGCCTGGGTAGCTGGCGGGAAGATCCTTTGCAACGCGTCCTGATAGCGCTGACCAACGTCCAGATTGCGACAGGCCGTAATCAATGCTTCCAGCGATGCATTCAATGGTTTATCGCTGCCTGGCAAAACCAGCCCCGTGCCCTCGTAGTAGCGGGTATTCGCAGCAAAGTTGCGCATCAGCCGCAGTAACCCGTTTTCACGCGTCTGGCTGTACCCGTATGTCTGTTGCAAGGTACCTGGCAGTGTGCCGAAGCGCGGCGCTACCCGCAGCCATTCGAGCTGGGCAAATACCTGCCCGTCCGGCAACGGTGCATCCAGCAAAGCCGCCAGGTGCTTCTCGGCAAACTGCTGGAGCGGCAGTAACTCAAGCGTCAGGCCACTCAAGCGTGCCTGGCTGGCGTGGTGCGCGTTCAGGCTGGTGCGCAGGGTGTTGATCTGGCCCCGTGACGCGCGTTTGAGCCACTCAGGTAATCGGGCACCGATGAATGGGTCATGGCCCGTCGTGTTGATAATCATGGTGGGTTCCCCCCGCTATTTGACGAAGCCAACCATGTTGTTCAAATGCCGGGCCAGGATGCAGAGGGAACGGGTTCGATCGGCGCCTGCTCGGTAAGCCTTCTGGGCCCGCGCGGTAATGCACTACGACGGGAAGTGTTCGCCCTTCAGTGCCCTGCCCCTCGCGCCTGGATCAATGCCCGATAATGCCCTGGGTTGCAGCCGAACCACTTGCGAAATGCCTTATAGAACGAGCTGCTGTCGGCGAACCCCAAGCGCTCGGCAAGCTCGCCCATGGCCAGGTCTTCCTGGCTGAGCCAGGCGATCGCCAGCTCCCGTCGTACGCTGTCCTTCAAGCCCTGGTAGTTCTGCCCCTCTTCTGCCAGGCGCCGCCGCAGGGTCGATGGCGACAGGCACAGCTGCCGGGCCAGGCGGTCAGCATCGGGCCACTGCGCAGGGGCCAGGCGCAGCAGGTCGGTGCGGATACGCCGCCCGAGGCTGGCCGGGTCACGGTATTTGACCAGGATATTGCCCGGCGCTTCGGCCAGAAAACGCTGCAGTTCCTCTTCACTGCGCCGCAGGGGCAAGTCGAGGCATTGCGAAGCGATGATCATGCGTGTGCGTGGACGCTCAAAATGCAGGTTTTCCGAAAACATGACCCGGTAGTCGTCGCAAAAGGGTGGTTCGGTACACCGCAGATCAATGCTCAGAATCGGGATACGCCGCCCGGCCAGCCAGCAGGTCACGCCATGCACGATCATCCAGAACGTGAAATAGGTGAACGCGCGGCGCGGTTCGTCACGCGGCTCATTGATGACAATTTCGGCCAGGCCTTGCTGGCGCACCAGGCTGGGCTGCATGTCTTGAAGCATCAGCGACAGAAATGCCAGCGAGGTGTCCAGGCCTGCACCCAGGGTTGGTTGGCCCATGCTGGCACGGCACATGAATGCCAGGCTGCCACTGCGCAGACCGCGCGGGTCCATCGCGAAAAATTCGTCGTTGCAGCGCCGGGCCAGCAAGCGCCACAGGCGGGCATAGGACTCGGCACTGACCCTTGCCTCTGGCAGGTGCAATTGTTCAACGGCGATGCCCGCCCTGGCCAGCAAGCCACTGTCAGGCTCACCGGCAGGGCAGGTCTGCAACAGCGCTTCGCGCACCAGCTGCATGGAAATGGTGTCTTTGTCGCTCATCGACGGTCCTGTCGGCTGATTGCCGGCCATATTAGGGTCTGTATGAAAAGCCTTGAGACGAAGGTCAGGCAAGGCGAAAACAGCCGAGGAAGCGGAGTTTACGGGTTGTAAATGAGCATTCCGAGGCTGTTTTCAACGCAGCATCACCGAGTATCAAGGCTTTTCATACAGAGCCTAGGGTGCCCCGCAGCAAACAGCCATCATAGCCCCGCTGCCAGGCTCAGGAATGCCTGAATCAGGCGCAGTTCGCGACGGCGCTCCAGGCAGCCGATCACGTGTTGGTTGACAAGGCCCTCGCCGGCCAAGGGTCGTGCCACCACACGGGGATCATTGGCCACTTCAGTGGAAGAAACAACGCCAATACCCAGCTGCGAGGCCACTGCCTCGGTTACCGCCTCCCGGCTGTCCAGCTCCAGCAATACACGCGGTTGCACGCCCGCCTTGATGCAGGCCTTGTCGAAGGTGCGCCGGGTGGTGGAGCTGGGTTCGCGCAGCACCATGATCTGCTGGTGCAGCTCGGCCAACGGCAAGTCCTCCCGCTCGCTGGCCCAGGCGTGCCCCACGGGTAACAACGCACACAGGCGCGACTCACAGAGATTTTGCAGGTGCAGCCCTTTGCGCGGCTCGATTTCGGTCAGCACTGCCACGTCGGCATGCTCGCCGAGCAGCGCAGCCAACGTCTCCTGTGCATTGCCCAGACGCAAGTTGACGGTGACGCCAGGGTACCGCTCACGCAGCAGCGCCAGCATCGGCATGACCCGGTGCGGGCCGTCGGCGGCTACCTCCAGGCGCCCGGTCAGCAACTGGCGGTTGGCCTCGAGCATGGCCTGCGCTTCTTCAGCCAGGCCGAACATGGCGCGCGTGATGGCCGCCAGGCGCGTGCCCTCTTCGGTCAGCTCCACGCGCCGTGCAGTACGCCGCAGCAAGGTGATCTGGTAGTGCTCCTCCAGAGCCTTGACGTGCCCGGTCACCGCCGGCTGGCTGATGAAGAGGCGCTCGGCAGCACGGGTAAAGCTGCCCTCACGGGCCACGGCGTCGAAGGCGCGCAGCTGGAACAGGTTCATATTTATCGGCCTGACTTATAGCTGAGATAACAACAAACAATTTGATTGATGGCAGCGCGAATTGCAACCTAGGCCTCGTAGTTTCAGCCCACCGCTTGTGAGGAATAACGGAATGAGCAACGCCCCGATTCTGCTGACCCCAGGTCCCCTGACCACATCAATCCGCACCCGCCAAGCCATGCTGGTGGACTGGGGCTCCTGGGACCGTGACTTCAACCAATTGACTGCCAGCGTCTGCGAACAACTGCTGGCCATCATCGACGGCGCCAGCAGCCACCACTGCGTGCCCCTGCAAGGCAGCGGCACCTTCGCCGTGGAAGCGGCCATCGGCACCTTGGTGCCACGCGATGGCAAGGTTCTGGTACTGATCAACGGCGCGTACGGCCAGCGCCTGGCAAAGATCTGCAAAGTGCTGGGTCGCACTTACAGCACCTTCGAAACGGCCGAAGACCAGCCGACCACAGCCGCCGACGTCGACCGGCTGCTGGCCGAAGACCCAGCCATCACCCATGTGGCGCTGATCCACTGTGAAACCAGCACCGGCATCCTGAACCCGCTGCCCGAAATCGCCCAGGTGATCAAACACCATGGCAAGCGCCTGATCATCGATGCCATGAGCTCGTTCGGTGCGCTGCCGATCGATGCCCGCGAAATCCCCTTCGAAGCGCTGATCGCAGCCTCCGGCAAGTGCCTGGAAGGCGTACCCGGCATGGGCTTCGTCTTCGCCGAAAAGAACGCCCTGGCGGCCGCCGAAGGCAATGCCCACTCGCTGGCCATGGACCTGTACGACCAGCACGCCTACATGGCCAAGACCGGGCAATGGCGCTTCACCCCGCCTACCCACGTGGTCGCGGCCCTGCACGAAGCACTGCAGCAATACAACGAGGAAGGTGGCCTTCCCGCCCGCCACCAGCGCTACGCAGACAACTGCAAGACGCTGCTCGACGGCATGGCAGCCATCGGCCTGCGCAGTTTCCTGCCTGCCGAGATCCAGGCGCCAATCATCGTCACCTTCCACGCCCCCACCGATGCCCGCTACCAGTTCAAGGACTTCTACGAGCGGGTCAAGGCCAAGGGTTTCATTCTCTACCCGGGCAAGTTGACCCAGGTCGAAACCTTCCGCGTCGGCTGCATCGGCGTGGTCGGGGCGGACGGCATGCAGGCCGCCGTGAATGCCGTGGCCGAGGTGCTGCGGGAAATGGAAGTGCTGGACATCTGACACTTTGCCCACCCGAACCCAGGAATTCGCGCACATGAACTACAACAACCCCACCCAACTGCAAGCCGCCATCCTCGACTGGGCTGGCACCGTGGTCGATTTCGGCTCATTCGCCCCCACCCAGATCTTTGTCGAGGCCTTTGCCGAGTTCGACGTGCAGGTGTCCATCGAAGAAGCCCGAGGCCCGATGGGCATGGGCAAATGGGACCATATCCGCACCCTGTGCGACGTACCGGAAATTGCCGAGCGCTACCGCAAGGTGTTCGGCCGTACCCCGACCGATGATGACGTCACCGCCATCTACAACCGCTTCATGCCGCTGCAGATCGAGAAGATTGCCGTGCACTCGGCACTGATCCCCGGTGCGCTGGACACCCTCACCGGTCTACGCCAGGACGGCCTGAAGATCGGCTCGTGCTCGGGTTACCCGAAAGTGGTGATGGACAAGGTGGTGGAACTGGCGGCGCAGAACGGCTACGTAGCCGACCATGTCGTGGCCACCGACGAAACCCCGAACGGCCGACCATGGCCGGCCCAGGCCTTGGCCAACGTGATTGCGCTGGGGATTGACGATGTAGCAGCCTGCGTGAAGGTGGACGACACCGTGCCAGGCATTCTTGAAGGCCGCCGTGCCGGCATGTGGACCGTGGCGCTGGTCTGCTCGGGTAATGCCTTGGGCCTGACCTGGGAAGGCTTCCGGGCGTTGAGTGCCGAGAAACTGGAAAGCGAGCGCCAGCGCATCCACGCACTGTTTGCCGGCTCCCGCCCGCACTACCTGATCGACACCATCAACGACCTGCCCGAAGTGATTGCCGACATCAACCGGCGCCTGGCCAAGGGCGAGATGCCGCAAGCCTTCTGACCCCTGCAGTTTCGCTGTGGTAGCGGCCCTTGCGCGACACAAGGCCGCGCCTACGGCGGCCTGCGCCCAATCACCGACCTGTGTCTACCCTCGATCAGGTGTAGGCGCGGGTTTACCCGCGAATACGGTGGCGGCAACAACGGTGAACGCCTGGTGGAAATTGGCCAGCAGGCCCGGCCCTTTCGCGGGTGAACCCGCTCCTACGGCCGACAAACCTGAGCAAGAACGCTATTGTGGCAATTGCACCCGCGGTTTGGTCGCGGCAAAGATCGCCCAGCTGGAGACGAACAGCGCCGCGATCAACGGACCGATCACGAAGCCGTTTAGGCCGAACACCGCCAGCCCGCCAAGGGTCGACACCAGGATCAGGTAATCCGGCATGCGCGTATCCTTGCCCACCAGGATTGGCCGCAACACATTATCCACCAGGCCGATCACCAGCACCCCGAACGCGGTAAGCACCACCCCTGGCAGTATCGCCCCGGTCAGCAGGAAATACGCCGCCACCGGCGCCCAGATAATGCCCGCGCCCACCGCCGGCAGCAGCGACAGAAACGCCATCAGCACCGCCCACACCAACGCACTCGGGATATCCAGCACCCAGAAAATAAAGCCTCCCAACGCACCTTGGGTAATGGCCACCAGCACGTTGCCCTTCACCGTCGCCCTCACCACACGATTGAACTTCAACTGCAAACGACGCTTCTGGTGCTCGGGCAGCGGGACGGCCATCCGCACCCGGCGCGCGACTTCCGGACCATCACGCAGGAAAAAGAACAGCAAGTACATCATGATGCCAAAACTGATCAGGAACTCGAATGTGCCCTGCCCAAAGCTGAACGCCTGGCTGGCCAATACCTGGCTACCCTGGGTTGCCCACTTGGCGATCTTGTCACGCAACCCGTCGAGGTTACCCATGCCCATGTTGTCCAGGCCACGCTGGGCGAATGCCGGGAGCATGTCCTTGCCGCGCTCGACGTAACCGGCGATGTCCAGTTGCCCGCTTTCGATGCGCTGGTACAGCGTGGCGCCCTCTTGAACCAGCAGCGCGCTGGTGATGATCACCGGCAGGATCGCCACAAGCAGGCACACCAGCGTAGACGTGGCCGCGGCAAGGTTACGCCGCCGACCGCAGCGGATCAGCAAGTGACGCTGCAGCGGGGCGAACAAAATGCCGAGAATCACCGCCCAGAAGATTGCGCCGTAATACGGCAGAAGGATCCAGAAGAAGGCAATGGTCACCAACGCCAAGAGTACTGCCAGGGCTTTGTTCTGTAGCGCGGTTTCGTTCATCGCAGTTCCTCAAATGGCTTATGAGTGATTAGTGCACCGCACCTGGACAAAAGTGCCGCGCTCACTTGACGCAAATCAATACGCGCCTTGTCCATCGCCCCTAGCATCCCGGCCTTTTTGCCCCGGTGCGCACATGAACCCTACTGCCAAGCCCGAACTGCTGGCCCCCGCCGGCACCCTCAAGACCATGCGCTACGCGTTTGCCTACGGCGCCGATGCGGTCTACGCCGGCCAGCCGCGTTACAGCTTGCGGGTGCGCAACAACGCGTTCGATCACGCCAACCTGGCACTGGGGATCGAGGAGGCGCACGCCTTGGGCAAGCGCTTCTACGTGGTGGTCAACATCGCCCCGCACAATGCCAAGCTCAAGACCTTCCTCAAGGACCTGGCACCCGTGATCGAGATGGCGCCGGACGCGCTGATCATGTCCGACCCCGGGCTGATCATGCTGGTGCGCCAGCACTTCCCACAGATGCCGGTGCACCTGTCGGTGCAGGCCAACACCGTCAACTGGGCCAGCGTGCAGTTCTGGCAGCAACTTGGCCTGAGCCGGGTGATCCTGTCACGGGAGCTGTCGCTGGACGAAATCGAGGAAATCCGCCAGCAGGTGCCGGGCATGGAACTGGAAGTGTTCGTGCACGGCGCCCTGTGCATGGCCTATTCCGGCCGTTGCCTGCTGTCGGGCTACCTCAACAAGCGTGACGCCAACCAGGGTACCTGCACCAATGCCTGCCGCTGGAAGTACGACGCCACGCCGGCCACCGAGAACGCCACCGGTGACATCGTGCGCCAAGTGCAGCCCACCCTGGGCCTGGGTGCGCCCACCGACCAAGTGTTCCTGCTGCAGGAAAGCAACCGCCCCGGCACTGAAATGCCGGCGTTCGAGGATGAGCACGGCACCTACATCATGAACGCCAAGGACCTGCGCGCCATTCAGCACGTCGAGCGCCTGGCCTTGATGGGCGTGCATTCGCTGAAGATCGAAGGCCGTACCAAATCGCACTTCTACTGTGCCCGCGCGGTACAGTCGTATCGCCAGGCGATCGACGACGCGGTGGCCGGGCGACCATTCGACCGCGCCCTGATGGGCAACCTCGAATCCCTGGCGCAACGCGGTTACACCGAAGGTTTCCTGCGCCGCCACGTGCACGACGAGTACCAGAACTACCAGCGCGGCAACTCGGTGTCCGAGCGCCAACAATTCGTTGGCGAGCTGACCGGCGTGCGCGTCGACGGCCTGGCCGAGGTCAAGGTGAAGAACCGCTTCGCCGTGGGCGACCATCTGGAGCTGATGACCCCGCGCGGTAACTACCACTTCGACCTGCACCGCCTGTGCAACCGCCAGCAGCACGCCATCGAGGTAGCACCGGGCGATGGCCACGTGGTGTATCTGCCGATCCCGGAACAGGTTGCCCTCGACTACGGCCTGCTGATGCGCGACCTCCGCATCGACGAAGCAGCAAGCTGACAACACTGTAATGTGCACATCAGCTACCTGACAGCCGGCGGCAGCGAACATCGTGGCGCTTCTGCATGAGGCCACGCCATGTTGCGCCCCCCTCGCGCCGTACGTTTGCCAAAGGCCTGGGCGCCGCCAGCACGCCGGCAGGGGCAACAAACCGCGCTGCGCCTGGAAGCCGCTTACGCTATGCTGCTGACCAACCGCTGGATACTGGAGCCGACCTGGAGGCCAACCTCTAAGGGCGCACCGACGCCGGGCGCGAACAAGGCGTGGGGCTGGCCGACAGCGAGGTGGGCCTGCGCCTACGCGACAAGATCACGCGCGGCTTCGCCCCCTACGTCGGGCTCAGTTTCAACCGCCTGCACGGCTCGCGCGCCAACCAGGCCCTGGAAGACGGCGAAGATCTGGGCCAGACCCGCCTTGTCGCCGGTATCCGCCTGCGTTTTTAAAGGAGTGCTTCACCATGCTGCGCAAACACCTGCTGACCCTGAGCCTGCTGGCCGTCACCGGCCTGGCCCAGGCCGCCGAGACCATCGACGTCTACCGCGACCCCAACTGCGGCTGCTGCAAGGCCTGGATCAGCCACCTGCGTGACAACGGTTTTACCGTCAACGACCACGTCGAGCCAAACATGAGCGCCGTCAAGCAACGCCTCGGCGTGGCACCACGCCTTGCGTCGTGCCATACCGGGGTGATCGACGGCAAGTTCGTCGAAGGCCACGTGCCGGCCGAGCAGGTGCGCCTGCTGGCCAAGCGCAACGACCTCAAGGGCCTGGCGGTGCCGGGCATGCCCATGGGCTCGCCCGGCATGGAAATGGGTGACCACAAGGATGCCTACCAGGTCATCGGGGTGACCCAGGATGGCCAGGACACCGTGGTCGCCAACTACTGATGCTCAGCCTGGGGGCGCTGTTTCTCAGCGCCTTTGGTGCCGCCACCCTGCTGCCGCTGCAATCAGAGGCCGTGCTGGTCGGTCTGTTGCTGCGCCAGCCCGAGGCATGGGCGATCCTGCTGCTGGTAGCCACCCTGGGCAACGTGCTCGGCTCGGTGGTCAACTGGCTGCTGGGCCGGGCCATCGAGCACCTGCGCGACAAACGCTGGTTCCCTTTCAGCGCTGCCCAGCTGGCGCGTGCGCAGCAGCGCTACCAACGCTGGGGGCAATGGTCGCTGCTGCTCAGCTGGATGCCGGTGATCGGTGACCCGCTTACGCTGATCGCCGGGATCATGCGTGAGCCGTTCTGGCGCTTCCTGTTGCTGGTGACCCTGGCCAAGGCTGGCCGCTATGCCGTGCTTGCCATGATCACCCTGGGCTGGTTTCACGCCTGGTAACACCTTTCAGGTTTCGCGTGGTCCACTGCCTGTTACAGTCGCCCCATTCAACCTGGCCCTACACGGAGTTCCCCCATGCTGCGCGCAACCGCCCTCGCCCTGGCCTGCCTTGCCAGCAGTTCGGCCATCGCTGCCGAGTCGCCTACCTACGGCCCCCAGCTTGAAGGCTTCAGCTACCCGCACCCCCTCAAGCATTTCAACTTCAAGTCCCAGGGCCAGGCCCTGCAGATGGGCTACATGGACGTGCCCGCCCAGGGCCAGGCCAACGGCCACAACGTGGTGCTGATGCACGGCAAGAACTTCTGCGCCGCCACCTGGGAAACCACCATCGACGCCTTGAGCAAGGCCGGCTACCGGGTCATCGCGCCCGACCAGGTCGGCTTCTGTACATCAAGCAAACCGGCGCATTACCAGTACAGCTTTCAGCAACTGGCCGACAACACCCATGCCCTGCTCGAACAGCTGGGTGTGAAGCAAACCATTGTGCTCGGCCACTCCACCGGCGGCATGCTGGCCACCCGCTATGCGCTGATGTACCCACAGCAGGTGGAACGCCTGGCAATGGTCAACCCAATCGGCCTGGAAGACTGGAAAGCGCTGGGGGTGCCCTACCGCACCGTGGACCAGTGGTATGCCCGCGAACTCAAGCTGGATGCCGAAGGCGTACGTGCATATGAGCGCAAGACCTATTACGCCGGGCGCTGGAAGCCTGAATATGAACGCTGGGTGCAGATGCTGGTGGGCTTGAACAAAGGGCCAGGGCATGAAGCGGTGGCGTGGAACTCGGCACTGATCTACGACATGATCTTTACCCAGCCGGTGTACCACGAGTTCAAGCACCTGCAGATGCCGACCCTGCTGCTGATCGGCGACCAGGACACCACGGCCATCGGCAGCGATATCGCGCCGCCGGAGGTAAAGGCCAAGCTGGGCAACTATGCAGAGCTGGGGCCGCAGGTGGCCAAGCTGATACCCAAAGGTGAGCTGATCACGTTCGAAGGCATGGGGCACGCGCCGCAAATCGAGGAACCGGTGCGGTTCAATCGCACCCTGGTCGAATGGCTGGGCAAGTGAGCCAATGATTGGCCCCTGTGGGAGCACGCAGGCTTTGGGATTTTGCGCACGCCCGCTGCTGCCACAGGGTTCCTTTACACGTTCCAGACCTGCGTTTCTGTCCAGCCCAGCTCGGCAAAGTCGTCCGCCCGCAACTCAGCCTCTTCTTCGCAGAAAAACTCATCCAGCTGTGGTGGTCTGACCGCTGTATCACTGAGCATTGCGTGCACCTGCCCACGGTGATGCACCTGATGTTCGAACAGATGCGCCAGCAACCGCAGCCGCTGCTCGCGCTGCACCCGATCGGGCCGTACGACGCTCACATAGCGGCCAAGGTCGCCATCACTCAGCCCCCGGCAGTAGGCGATCAAACGGTGGTCAGCCTGGGCCTGCTCGGCATGCAGATCGGTACAGGTGGCAAACGGCTGCTCCGGGTCGAAAAAGCGTTCGCCGTCGGCATCGGGCTGCTCGCCGCGCTGCTCGCACTCGAGCATATGCAGGTAAAACCAATCCACCGTCAGCAAGTGGTTGAGGGTGGCCTTGATCGACGGGAAGAAGCTGCAACGCGGGGCGACGAACTCGTCCTGGGTCAGTTGCAGGCAGGCCTTGTACAGGCGATGGTTGGCCCAGCCATTGTTATAGGCCTGGGTCAGCAGATGATGCGATAGCGGCTGCATGGTCGGCTCCTTTTCAGGCGAAGCGTTGCAGTTGCATCTCCCGTAGCCGGCTCAGGGTGCGCTGGTACGGGAACGCCAGATACCCTTGAGTGTAGAGGGCATCGAGCGGCACCTGTGCCTCCAGGTACAACGCCACCCGACGGTCATAGCATTCGTCGACCAGGGCAATGAAGCGGCGAACCGCATCGTCCTTGGGCGACAGCGCCGGCAGTTCACGGTCACCCGCCACGACCCTCGCCGCGCCATCTTCGGTGCCACGGGCAATCCGCCCCGCCCGCTGTTCCCCGCCCAGCGCCGGAATGCCGGAGACCAGAATCGAGGGAAAACGGTCGCACAAGGCCATGAACTCCATGGCCGCCAAGGGTTGATCGCACAGATCCGTGAAACGACACCAGATAGCCTGCTCACTGCGCCGCACGACGTGAATGTGCCTTGAGCCAATAACCAAGGGCTGATCCGTGCCGGCGTCTTTGGGGCTGAGCTGTCGGAACACCTCGGCCAACGGGCTGGCCTGCCCTGCCTCGGCTACCCAATAGCGCTGCCGCGCTTCACCGGGGTGCAGGCGGTGATCCTGCTCGCCCGCTACCGGCAGGACCTGCATGTGACGACCAATGGCGGCGATGGCCGGCAGGAACCGCTCGCGGTTGAAACCATCGCGGTAGAGCTGCTCGGGCGGCTGGTTGGAAGTGGCAACAATCACCACGCCCTGATCGAACAATACCTGGAACAGGCGGCCGAGGATGATCGCATCACCGATGTCGTTGACGAACAGTTCATCGAAGCACAGCACACGGATTTGCCGCGCCAGCTCCGCCGCCAGGGCCAATAGCGGGTCGGCGGTGCCGTTGAGCTGAAACAGGCGTTGATGCACCCAGGCCATGAAGTGGTGAAAGTGCTGGCGCCGCCCAGGTATGCGCAGACACTGGTGGAACTGGTCCATCAGCCAGGTCTTGCCGCGCCCGACCGGGCCCCAGAGGTAGAGGCCCTGGGTGGGGCGCCCCTGCTCGAGGGACTGGAAGCAGGCTTGCAAGGCCTCGACGACGCGGGCCTGGGCGGGGTCAGCGACGTAGCCCCGAGTGCTCAGGGCTTGCTGGTAGAGGGTTTGGGGGTCGAGGGCCATGGCCGCATTCTACCCGACTGTCACCCTCGGTGCAGGCGCGCGTCAGTCGGCCAGGCCGACCTTGAGTAGCGCGCCGTCCTTGTCATCGGTCAGTACATACAGGTAACCATCTGGCCCCACCCGCACATCACGGATACGTGCCTTCAGGTCACCGAGCAACCGCTCTTCGTGCACCACCTTGTCACCCTCCAGTTGCAAGCGGATCAATTCCTGCGTGGCCAGCGCCCCTATGAACAGATTGTGGTCCCAGGCCTTGAACGTTGGGCTGTCGTAGAACGCCATACCGCTGATACCCGGTGACTTTTCCCATACATGGTGCGGGTCGACCATGCCGTCCACATGCTCGCCCTTGGCCTCGGGGATGGGCAGCAGCGAGTAGTTGATGCCGTGGGTCGCAATCGGCCAACCATAGTTCTTGCCAGGCTTTGGGATGTTGATTTCATCCCCGCCGCGCGGGCCGTGTTCGTGGGTCCACAGCTGGCCGGTCCAGGGGTTGAGCGCGGCGCCTTGCTGATTACGGTGGCCGTACGACCAGATCTCCGGGCGCACGTTGTCCTTGCCGACGAAGGGGTTGTCTTTGGGCACTTCGCCGTCCGGCAGAATACGCACGACCTTGCCTTGCAACTTGTCCAGGTCCTGGGCAGTGGGACGTTGGTTGTTCTCGCCCAGGGCGATGAACAGGTAGCCATTGCGGTCGAACACCAGCCGCGAGCCGAAGTGGTTACCCACCGACAGCTTGGGCAGCTGGCGGAAGATCACGGTGAAATGCTCCAGCCGGGCGCGGTCCTCGGACAGCTGCCCGCGGCCGACCGCAGTACCGGCCTTGCCGTCACTGCCCTCCTCGGCGTAGGACAGGTAAACGGTGCGGTCCTTGCCGAACTCCGGTGACAGTGCCACATCCAGCAAGCCGCCCTGGCCTTCGGCCCAGACCTTGGGTACACCGCTGATCGGCGGGCCGACCTTGCCTTCGGCATTGACCAGCCGCAGGTTACCGGCGCGCTCGGTCACCAGCATGTCCTTGCCACCGGGCAGGAAGGCCAGGGCCCAGGGGTTGCGCAGGCCATCGGCAAGCGTGTCGACGATCAAGGTACCTTCTTCGCTGGGAAACCGCTGTTCGGCCGCCGCATGCGCCCACAGTGGCAGTAGCGCAGCGGCGGTCAGGGTGGCTAGCCAGGGTGCTCGAAGCATGCCGGATTCCTTTCAAGTGGGCTTAAGGCGCACGTGGGTTGTCGCGCGGTGGCCGGGTGGGTTCCAGATTCGGGGTTTGCTGCTGACGACGCAGGTTGTCGCCATTGCCGATGCCGCGGTTGTCCAGGGTGGGTGGGCGCTGGTACGGGTCGGTGGACGGGCCACGTACCGGTGGCGCAGCCGGCATGCTGCCTTGACGGCTGTTGGGGTTGGCCCGCTGGATCGGGCTGTTGTAAGGGTTGTTGTTGCCGGCAGCACGTTGCACGGGCTGCTGCGCAGCCGCGTGCGTGGGCAGGCACAAGGCCAGGCCGAGGGCCAGGATGGGCAATGTCGGGGTCATGCTTCACCTCCTGTACGAAAATGCCGCGCCTGGTGGGTTTGATAGCCTAAGGCGCGAGGGGTTCGCGGCAAAAGTGTGAATGCGGGTGGAGTTGATTCCTGATGTTTCAGTATGGGCCGCGGAGGGCTGCTTCGCCCTCCAATGGCCGCAACCTTCTACTGGCCGTTATCCACCTTGTGCCGCGCCGCATACAGGCACAGCATCTCCATGGCCAGGGTTGCCCCGGCCAATGCGGTGATATCGGCATGGTCATAGGCTGGCGCCACTTCCACCAAGTCCATGCCTACCAGGTTGATGCCACGCAGCCCACCCAGAATCTCCAGCGCCTGCACCGTGCTCAGCCCGCCACACACCGGGGTTCCGGTACCGGGCGCGTAGGCCGGGTCGAGGCAGTCGATGTCGAAGGTCAGGTACACCGGCCGCTCGCCCACCCGCTGGCGAATCGCTGCAATCACCGCCTCTGTGCCCTGGCGGTGCACCTGCCTGGCATCGAGAATGGCAAAGCCCTGGCTGTCGTCATTGGTCGTGCGCAGGCCAATCTGCACCGAGTGGGCCGGGTCAACCAGGCCTTCGCGGGCGGCATGCCAGAACATGGTGCCGTGGTCGATGCGCTTACCCGCCTCGTCCGGCCAGGTGTCACTGTGCGCATCGAAATGGATCAGCGCCAGCGGGCCATGGTGGCGGGCGTGAGCCTTGAGCAGCGGGTAGCTGATGAAGTGGTCGCCACCAAGGGTCAGCATGGCGCAACCCGCCTGCAGAATATGCTCGGCATGAGCCTCGATGCTGTCCGGCACCGACTGCGGCGTGCCGCTGTCGAAGGGACAGTCGCCATAGTCGATGACCGCCAGGTGGTCGAACGGGTCGAACGCCCACGGCCAGTGGCGGGCCCAGGCCTGCTGGACCGAGGCAGCACGGATCGCCCGCGGGCCGAAGCGCGCGCCGGGGCGGTTACTGGTGGCCGTGTCGAACGGCACACCGCTGACCACCACATCCACACCGCGCAAGTCGCGGCTGTAGCGGCGGCGGGAAAAACTGACAACACCGGCGTAGGTGCTTTCTGCGGCGGTACCATACAGGCTATCGCGGGTCATGGCCTGGTCATTGCTTGCGGCTTGGTCCACGGTCGGGCTCCTTGATTGTCATGGGCTACTGCCGGCTGCGGAAGGCGGTCCACAGACGGTTGCGTTGGCGCAGGTCGGCCAAGGCCATGCTGCGGTCGGCATACAGGCGCTGACGCACCTCGGCCGACGGATAGATATCCGGGTCGTTGCGCACCGCTTCGTCCACCAGCGGCGTGGCAGCCTGGTTGGCATTGGCGAAGAACAGCGTGTTGGTCAGCGCTGCCACCGACTCTGGCTTGAGCATGAAGGCGATGAACGCCCGTGCGGCCTCGGGGTGCGGGGCGTCCTTGGGGATGACCAGGTTGTCCTGCCATACCAGCGTGCCTTCGCGGGGGATGCGGTAGATCACCTCGAACGGCTTGCCGGCACGGCGGGCCTGGTCGGCGGCCATCGCGGCATCACCGTTGTAGGTCAACGCCAGGCACACGCTGCCATTGGCCAGGTCGTTGATCTGCCGGCCGTTGGCAACGTAGCTGACCGACGGCTGCAACTGGCTGAGCAGGTTCTGCGCGGCAGCCAGGTCATCCTTGTTCTGGCTGTAAGGGTCCTTGCCCAGGTAGTTCAGGGCTACGCCGATCACCTCCTGGGGCGAGTCAGGCAAAGCGATGCCGCAACCCTTCAGGCGGGTGGCGTACTCGGGCTTGAACAACAGGTCGAGGCTGTCCAGCGGTACATCGCCAAGGCGCTGGCGTACTGCCTCCACATTTACCCCCAGGCCCAGCGTGCCCCAGGTGTACGGCACAGCATGGCGGTTGCCGGGGTCAACCTCGGCCAGTTTGCCCAGCAGGTCCTTGTCGAGGTTGCCATAGCCAGGCATGGCCTGAGCGTCCAGCGGTTGCAGGGCATTGGCCTTGAGCGCCCGGGCCAGCACGGTGGATGACGGCACCACCACGTCGTAGCCGCTACCACCGGTCAACAGCTTGGTTTCCAGCACCTCGGGGGTGTCAAAGGTGTCGTAACGCACCTTGTAGCCCGTTTCCTGTTCGAAGCGCTGCAAGGTTTGCGGGGCGACGTAATCGGCCCAGCTGTAAAGATTGACGACCTTTTCTTCGGCCTGCAGCGGCAGGGCCAGAACCAGAGACAAAAGGCACAACGATCGACGCATGGCGGACACCTCGGCAAATGGGTGGATGCCGCGAGCATGCCAGCCGGGTTACATTGCACAAATGGCAAGTTTGCAAAGCTGACATTCATCAGGAGCAATGTAATGCTCGGACAAGTGCACGACCCCGACCTGCACCTTCTGCGGCTGTTCGTCACTGTAGTCGAGGCGGGTGGCTTCAGCGCCGCTCAAGGCGTGCTGGGCCTGAGCCAGCCCACCATCAGCCAGCGCATGGCGCAACTGGAGGCACGCTTGGGTTACCGCCTGTGCAGCCGCGGCAAGGGTGGTTTTCGCCTGACGGAAAAAGGTGAATTGCTATTGGAGGCGGCGCGTGGGCTGCTGCTGAACATCGAGCAGTTTCGCCAGCAGGCCAACGGCGTTGCCGGGCGGCTGCTGGGAACTGTGCGCATAGGCATGGCGGAAAATCAGGACAAGGCGGTGAGCCTGAAACTGGCGGCGGCCATTGCGGCATTTCGCAGGCGAGAAGAATCGGTGCAACTGGAGCTTGTCAGTGCACCGCCGGCGGAGCTGGAACGGCTGTTGCTGGAGCAGCGGCTGGACTATGCCATCAGCTACTTTTCCGGCAACCAGGCGGCCTTTGATTACCAGCCCTTGTTCGCGGAGCGCCAGCGGCTGTATTGCGGCAAGGGGCATGTGCTGTATGGCGAGACGGATGTTGGGCTTGAGCGGTTGCTGGACATGGACCAGGTGCGCCATCCGTACCGTTTTCTCAAAGGGGGCGAACCGTTCCAGAGCAGACGCAGCACGGCAGTGGCGGAGCAGATCGAAAGCGTGCTGACGTTCATTCTGTCTGGGCGGCATATTGGCTACTTGCCATGCCATTGTGCACAGGCCTGGGAGGCCGAGGGGCGGTTATGGGCGCTGGACCCTGAGCTTGATTTTGGGGTGCCGTTCACCCTGGCCCGGCACCGGGCACAGGGGGTTGGCGAGGCAGCCCATGTATTTGCGCAGGATTTGCTGGCGGCGTTTGCCTGAACCGGCCCCTTC